>JAXGSX010000048.1:0-15778 GCA_040775225.1 Kiritimatiellia bacterium
CTGGTCGGCGCCTGGACTTTTGACGACCGCATGGGCATGGTGGCGCTGCTGCGCCTGCTGGCGGCGATCCGCGCGGAGAAAATTTCGCCGGCCTGGCCGCTGCTGGTGGCCTTCACCGTTCATGAAGAAGGCGGATGCCACGGCGCCAAGGTGCTGGCGCACCGCGAGCAGCCGGCGGCGTTCATTGCGGTGGACGGCTGCCCGGTCATGCAGGATGCGCCGTTGAAACTGGACGGCCGGCCCGGCCTCTGGATCAAGGACTTGAAAATCTGCTACGACCAGATCCTGATCCGGGCGTTAAGCGCGGCGGCGGCCGCCGCCGGCGTGGAATTGCAGCGCGCCGTTTATACCAAGCCCAGTTCCGACGCCAGCGCGGTGTACGATACCGGCGGGGCGCCCAGGGTGGCTTTTATCGGGCATGTCCGCGAAAACAGCCATGGCTTCGAGGTCGCCCGGCTGTCGGTGTTCGACAATGTGCTGAAGGTGCTGGTCAAATTTTTGCAAACCTGGCCGGGCTCGTCCGGGACGGCTCCGGCGGCGTGATTGACGGCGGAGCATGACCGCCAAGCTCCAATTTCCTTGGTGAATATTATCGTTTTTCGGGGATAAATCATACCTATGGGATGATAGTGAAGCGGAATTAATTCCATGTCAAATTTCGTCAAAATCAGTTCCATCAGCGCTACGCCCTGCGTGGCGGACCTGGCCCTTTCCAACCGGCAACTGGTTGAAAAAGCCATTGTCCACCTAGAGGCGGCGATCCAGCCGGTGCTGCCGGGCCGCCCGGACTTGATCGTGCTGCCCGAATGCTGCGACCGCCCGCAGGATTTGCCGCGCGAACGGCAGGCCGATTATTACCGGGATCGCGGCGACCAGGTATTGCGGCGCATGCAGGAGTTGGCGGTGCGGCATCACAGTTACATCGCCTATGCCGCGGTTTGGGCCATGGCCGACGGCACCTTCCGCAATGCCACGCGCCTGATTGACCGGCAGGGCAAGGTGGCCGGCATTTATCACAAAAACCACCTGGTGGTTGAGGAAAACACCGAGGGCAACATTCTTTACGGCCGGGAAGCGCCGATCATCCAATGCGATTTCGGCCGGGTGGCCTGCGCGATATGTTTTGACTTGAATTTTGACGAGTTGCGGTTGAAATATGCCGCCGCCCGGCCGGACCTGATTGTTTTCTGCTCCAACTACCATGGCGGATTGATGCAGCATTACTGGGCCTATTCCTGCCGCGCCCACTTTGTCGGCGCCATCGGCAGCTTGAAGCTTGCGCCGGCTTCAATCATATCGCCGCTGGGGGATTTGCTGGCCGGCAGCAGCAATTACATCCACCACATTACGGCCACGGTCAATCTTGACTGCTGCATTGCGCACCTGGACTACAACTGGGAAAAGCTGGACCGGATGAAGGCGGAATACGGAGACCGGGTGCGCGTTTCCGTGCCGTCATACCTGGGCTCGGTTTTGATCAGCAGCGAAACCGACAAGGTATCCGCGCGGGAAATGGCCGGGCAGTTCGAAATCGAACTGTTGGACGATTATTTTGCCCGCGTCCGGGCGCATCGCCGCGAACCCAGCCGCATGGAAGCCGGCTGACAACGCTTCATGCTCCGGCAATGCCGGCGGGGACCGGGAGTTGAATTGGAATTCCCAGTGCCGCCAGGGCATCCTGCGTATCCCGGCGCATCCGGCGCAGGACCGCGCCGCTGGCCGGGCGGCCGCCGCGTTCGATCCCCAGCCGCATCCGGCCGACGGGTCCGAAGCCGTGCTCCTCCCCGCGGGGAAATGCCGCGCGCTGGGCGGCAATGGACTGGATGATCATCGGCCGCGCCTGCGCCATGTCGTCCACGATCTCATTTATCCCGCCCAGCTTATGCACGAAGGCCGGGCCGGAAGCGAAGACCGGGTTGTCCACCACATGCCGCTGCAATTCTTCCAGCGGAATTTTGGTGATGCGGGCGATGCTGGTAAGCGGCATGACATGCACCATCGTCCCGTAGCGCTCGGACAGGCTGAAGACCGATCCGGCGTGCAGCCCGTGGCAGAGAAACGCGCCGCTGATGCCGCGGCCCACCACCAGCGCTGCCGACGGATGCCCGGCCTTGCGCGCTTCGGACAGCGCCAGTTGGTAGGAAACGGTCGCCTTGTTCATGCCGATGATTTCCTCCAGTTTGCCGGGGGCATTGCCGGGCGTGTCCACCACCAGCAGGATGGGGCGTTTCTCCGCCGCCGGCCGGGCGCGGTCGGCGGCGATGGTGGCATACACCGCCTCGGCCATCTTGTAGGCTTCCTCCATGCCGATCACGCCGCTGTACACCACCTTGAAGCGCGGGTTGATTTTACGGGCGTCATTGGCGATCACGGTCGCCGGCTGGCCGTCCAGCCGCGCCGTGCCGACCACGGCCGGCGGGGCGTACTCGGGGTCGAATGATTCGGCCCCGACGATGTTTTCCTGAAAGCTGCCTTCGTCCGCCAGCAGCGCGATGGCGTCGCGTCCTTTGCCGATAAAGTTCATGACTGAATTTTGCATAAATATTGGCGGTAAATGTTTGATATCAATCCGTAATCGGCGGCCGCGGCAGCCGGGACACTTTTTCCAAAAACTCCGCCAGCGTCATTTCCGTCAACGCTGCCGGGCTGGCATTGCCCGCCCGGCGCCACAGGTCGGCGGAATCCTTGATTTCCCCTTGCGCGGCCAGCGCCACGCGCCGCTTTTCGCGCCGTACCAGCGCCGGGGCGCCGGTCTTGCGCATGCCGGCGATGGTGGGCCGGTCCAGCCGCAGCACGGCCTGCGCCTGGCGCCGGAAAGCGCCGATGGAGTCTTCCACGAGATAGTCGCAATCGCCCATGATGTAACGGTGTTTGCCGCCGGTAGTGCGCCAGACCAGGGCGCGGTCGGACGCGTCGAATTCCGCCGGCCCCATCTCCTGCTCGATCACCTCGGGTCCCGTCAGGCCGATGCGGCCCTGTTCGTTCATGATGATGACGTCGGCGGCCATGATGACAAACCCCATGCCGCCGAAGGCGCCGATGCGGCCGCCGCACAGCGCAATCAAGGGCACGCCCTGAGCGCGGGCATCCTGGATGGCGTCAATGATTTCCGCATGCGCCAGCAGGCCGGCATTGGCTTCGTGCAGGCGCACGCCGCCGGAATCGAAGGAAATGACCACGGCCGGCCGGCGGCTGTCCGGCAGCGGCCCGCCGTGCTGTTTTTCCAGCGCCGCGCCGGTTTCCACGGCCAGGCGGATGGCGGCAAACATTTTGGCGCCATTGACCTCGCCGATCCCGCCGCCGAAAAATCCGCCTTCCATGGAAACCATGAAGACCGGCCGGCCGGCCATGAGACCGACGCCGGCGACCATCCCGTCGTCAAATTCGGCGATCTCGCCCAGCGCCGGCAAATGCGGGCTGGTGCACATCGCCGGCGGACCGAGCGTTTCGCGGAAGGCGCCCGGGTCGAGCAGCCCCCGCGCGCGCGCACGGGCGGAAGCGCGGTTGAAACTCTGTGTCTGCAAAGATTCCCAATTGGATTTATTCATGCATTCACGCTGATCATATTTTCACTGAACACTGCTCCCGAGCACCTCCGCCCGCGCTATGCTCTGCCCTCCTGCACGGCTTGTTCGATTCGCCGCGCCACCACCGGCGGCGTGGCGGCATTATCGTTGATATGCACCTGGACATCTCCCAGTTCCAGGCGCTGCGTCAGGCTCTCGAGCACCTGGCGCCAGACGGGTTCGAATCCCGCCGCCTTGGTGCGGACATGAAACACGGCCCGGCCGCTGCCGGGGTCGGGTTGGATCAACACTTCCAGGTCGCCGGATGAAACCACGCCGGCGTGCGCCCATTCGGCCGCCAGCGGTTTGATTTTGGCGGCGGTGAAAGCAAGCGTAAATTCGGCAACAGCCATATTACCTCCCATCCGGATATATTACCAGTTACGGAACCGTCCAGGCGGATCGTACAAGCCGCCCGACCACCGGACCAGGTCGCGCATGTTACGAGCCGCGAGCAGTTCGTGATTGGCGCGGGCCGGATCAATGCCCAGGTCCGCCGGAGTTTGCACGATGCCCCGGTCGCGCAAATCCTGCCGCTGCCGCGCGGTGACGCGCGCGCCGATTTCGGTATAGCCGGCCACCGCGCTGACGGCGGCCATGCGTTCGGCCAGGGTGGCGCATTGGTGGAGGCAGGCGATGCCTTCCTCGGTGACGATGTGCGTCAGGTTGTCGGAATAGATCATCACCGGCGGTTGCTGGAAGCCGTATTTTTCCGCCAGGGCCCAGGCGTCGAGTTTGTCCACGAAGGTGGGGCGCATGCCCTCGGCAAAAGTTTCCACGGCCTGCACCACGAGCTTCTTGCCGCGGGGCATCGGTCCGATCAAATCGCGTTGGAAACGGCATTCGGCGCCGGCGGCCTGCCAGGCGGGGGAGACGTGGCGGCGCCCCGGGGCGTCGCAGCCGATGTTCGGCGCGCCGCCGAAGCCGGCGATGCGTCTGGCGGTGGCGGTGGAACTGTTGCCGTACCGGTCAATCTGCAGGGTGGAGCCGACGAACATGTCAATGCCGTAAAGGCCGGCGGTCTGGGCGCAAGCGCGGTTGGAGCGCATGTAACCGTCGGGGCCGACAAAAAAAACGTCCGGCCGGGCGCGCACATAAGTTTCCATGCCCAGTTCCCCGCCGGGCGAATAGACGCTTTTAACCCAGCCGGACTCGATGGCGGGGATGAGCGTGGGGTGGGGGTTGAGCATGAAGTGCGCGCAGGTTTTGCCCTGCAAGCCCAGTTCCGCGCCGTAGGTCGGCAGCAGTAATTCAATCGCGGCGGTGTTGAAGCCGACGCCATGGTTGAGGCTTTGCACGGCGTAGCGGGCGTAAATTCCCTTCAGGCAGAGCATGGCAATGAGGATTTGGGTGTCGGTGATGGCCTGCGGGTCGCGGGTGAAGAGCGGCTCGATGTAGTAGGGGCGGTCCGCCGTTACGACGAAATCCACCCAGCTGCCTGGAATGTCCACGCGCGGCAGATTCTCGCGGATACCGTTGACCTGGGCGATCACCAGCCCGGACTTGAAGTGGGCGGCCTCGCACAGCACAGGCGTATCCTCGGTGTTGTAGCCGGTGTAGAGGTTGCCCTGGCGGTCGGCGTAATCGGCGGCGACCAAAGCCACGCGCGGCGTCAAATCCACGAAGTACCGGGCATATTGTTCCAGGTAGGTGTGGATGGCGCAGATTTCAATTCGGCGGCTTTCCAGCAGCTCCGTCAGGCGGGCGGCCTGGGGGGCCGAGTAACAGAAATCAACCTTGCGCGCGATGCCCTTTTCAAAGAGGTCCAGGTGTTCCGGCAATGCCAGCACGGATTGCGCCATGTGCAGGTCGTGAATCCGCTCGGGGTCCAGCCGGGCCAGGGCGCGGGCCAGGAAGTCCGCCTGTTTCTGGTTGTTGCCCTCCAGCGCCACCAGGTCGCCCGGCTCGATCACCGCCTGCAGCAGTTCCGTGATTCGCGCGGGATCAACCAGTTTGGCGCCCCCGGCGATGGGGGCGGCCCGCGCCAGCCTTGCGCAGTAATTCCGGCGCAGCTTGTCCCATCCGGTTGGCGGCGGCAATGCCTCCTGCCGGACCGGCCGGCCCGGCGTATCCGCCGGCGGGCCGTCCGGCGCGCCGAAAATGCTTTCGAGAAAACTCTGGTTTTTCATGATTATGAGCCGGCAAACGCGCGCCGGCCGGGTCAGCCTAGTCCGGCCGGATGAAGAGAATGGGATCGCCGACTTTCACCATGGTCTGGTTGGAGGCGGCAATCCGGTCAATCACGCCCGCAACCGGGGCGTAAATCTCGTTAAACATTTTCATGGCCTCCACCAGGGCGACCACGTCGCCTTCCCGCACCGCGGCCCCGGGGCCGGGCAGCGGGCGCTTGTTGAGGTCATGGCCCGGCGCCACGAAAACCATGCCGGGAATGGGCGCGGCCACGGCCTCCGCGGCCTTGTCCGGCGCGGCGGCGCCCGCGGGCGCGGCATCGGGCGCGGGCTGCTCCGCCGCGGCGGCTGGGGACGGGGCGGGGGTTGCCGGCAGAGCGCGCCCGGTCCCGGTTGGTTCCCCCGTCCGGATTTCCACGCGGTCGTGCGCGATGATCAATTCCCGGATGCCGATCTCGCGGACTTTCTGCATCAATTCGATAAGCGCATCTTTGTTAAATATCATGGCATTTCCTTTCATCCGAACAGCGACAGCAACATTCCCGCGGCCAGGGCCGACCCGATCACGCCGGCGACATTCGGCCCCATGGCGTGCATCAGCAGGTAATTCCGCTTGTTGGCCTGTTGGCCCACCGCCTGCACCACCCGCGCGGCCATCGGCACGGCGGAGACGCCGGCGGGGCCGATCAGGGGGTTCACCTTGCCGCCGGTCAGGTAGTACATCGCCTTGCCCAGCAGCACGCCGCCGGCCGTGCCCATGGCGAAGGCCAGCAGGCCGAGGATGATGATGCCGACCGTCTGCCAGCGCAGGAAATATTCGGCGCCGGTGGCGGCGCCGACGGTGAGGCCCAGAAAAATGGTGACGATATTGATCAATTCATGCTGGGCCGTCCGGTTCAGCCGTTCGGTCACGCCGCACTCGCGGAGCAGATTGCCCAGCATCAGCATGCCGATCAGCGGCGCGGCCGCCGGCACGAGCAGGCACACCAGAATGGTGGCGGCCACGGGAAAAATGATTTTTTCGCGCTGCGACACCTCGCGCAACTGCGCCATGGGAGCGGCGCGCTCCCGGGCCGTGGTCAGCAGTTTCATGATCGGCGGCTGGATAATCGGCACCAGCGCCATGTAGGAATACGCGGCGATCGCCACCGCGCCCAGCAGGTGCGGCGCCAGGCGGGCGGTGAGAAAGATTGCGGTCGGGCCGTCGGCGCCGCCAATGATGCCGATGGAAGAAGATTCGCCGGGGGTGAATCCCAGCGCCAGCGCGCCCAAAAATGTTCCGAAAATGCCGATTTGCGCCGCCGCTCCCAGCAGCAGAGTTTTCGGATTGGCGATCAGCGGGCCGAAATCGGTCATGGCGCCGATGCCGAGAAAAATCAGCGGCGGATAAATCCCCAGTTTCACCCCCTGGTAGAGGTGCCACAGCAGGCCGCCCAGCGCGCCGTCGCGCGGCGGGTCCATCAGGCCGCTGAGGGGCAAATTGGCCAGCAGCATGCCGAACCCGATCGGCAGCAGGAGCAGCGGTTCGAATTTTTTGACGACGGCCAGGTACAGCAGCACGCCGGCGATGCACAGCATGACGGCATTACCCCAGGTGAACGCGGCAAATCCCGTGCCGGCGCCGAACCGCGCAAAACTTTCCAGTAATCCAGGCATAAATAAGCTCCGCAATTGAAAGCCACCCTATCGGCGGTGGACGATTTTTCCTATGACGGCGATCATGCCCCATAACATCGCCAGGCCGGCGAAGGTCACCGTCACGCCCAGGATGGTTACGGAAATACCGGTGAGAAATGTCGTCATTACAGCTTGACCTCGCTTTCCCAGAAGTGGCAGGCCAGGGTCAACGCCAGCAAGTCGGCCGCGCCGCCCGGACTGATGTTTTGCGCGGTGAACTCCGCGCCGGTATTGCTCAAAAGCTTGCGTCCGGCCGCGGTGAAAACGCTGCCGGCGTTCGCGATGCGGCGGGCCGCGTCCTGAACCTGGCGCATAACGCGGAGATTGTGGCGGTGCAGGATGGTGGTGTCAATTATCTTTTCCATGATGCAGACCAGCGCATGCAGCGCGGCGTCGTTGATCGAGCAGCCGCGGCGGAGCGCCAGGCGCAGCGCCGGCAGGCCCCGCCCGCGCACCAGCGGCAATCCTTTTTCAATCTCGCCGCGCACCCCGGTGGCGCCGTGCCGGCGGAAGGCCAGTTCGCCGGGCGTCAGGCGCCGGGTGGGCAGGCGATGCAATTCCCGGGCGCACAGTCCGCGGGCGGCGGCAGTCATCTGCCGGCAGAGCCGCGCGGCCGCAACGCGGCCTTCCGCGCGCGCCAGATATCCGGCGACGCCGCAGGCCAGCCCCATGGAAAAAACCAGGCCGCGCTGCGTGTTGACATTGCCCGTGGCGCGCAGCATGGCCTTTTCCGCGGCCCGGCCGATCGGGCGCAGCGCCGCGAACAGCGCCGGCAGGCTGCCCGCATGCTCCCATCCCCGCAGCGCCAGCCGGTGCATCCAGGGCGCCAGAGCGGCCGTGCCGCGCAGGAAAGTGAAAAAATCCATGTCCGCATGCGCGCCGCTGTTTTCCCGGTCCACCAGTCCCGGCTTGGGAGTGGCGGCGGCCTCCAGCAGCATCGCCCGGACGGCAATTTCCGCAATGCGGCAGGGCCAGTCAGCCGCCGGCGCGCCGGCCCGTTGAAAATCGTGGTCGTGTTTCATAAATCTGCGGTTCCGGCCGCCAGGGCGTTTTCCACCGCCGCCCGCGGCATTAAAATCACGGCGCGCAAAGTTTTCGCCAGCAGCATCGGCGCCTCCGACAAGTATTCCCGGGCATTGATGCCCGCGCCGCCCAGCGCGATTTCCACATCCGCCCGCACTCCGGCAGCGCCGGCCGCGCAGTCAATCTCCGCCACGTATGCGCGGATTTCGCCGGAGGGGACGCCCCGCAGCACCAGGTCTATGTCCGAGGCGGCATGCGTAAAAGGCAGGCCGGTGAAAATTTCCAGGGCGGCTGATCCCCAGATGCCGATGCCGGCCAGTCCGGCGAAAGCCCGCCGGATGGCCAGCGCCGCGCGCAGGGCGGGGGAGCGCCCCGTAAACGGCATTTTGAAAACATCGTAAGGCGTGGTTTGCCGGGCGATCCCGGCCGGGCGGACCACGGCGGAAGTCCGGCAGCGCGCGCCCTGCGCCGCCACGGGGCTGCTGAATCCCACGGCGACGGCATCCGGCGGCAGCGCCGGATCGCCGCGCCGCACAATGCCCGGCAGCGGGCGGTCTGTCCCGCCCTGGAGCAGGCGGCGCGTGTATGCCAGCGCCGCGGCGCCGCCGCTGACCGGCGCCAGGGTGCGCAGGGCCATGGCCAGTCCCAGCGCGTTCAACTCCACCAGGTCATGCCGGTTAGTTTGCATATGCTTGCAGCCGCGTTAAAATTTCCCGTTGTCCTTCGCGGATGTGCTTCAGCAGCAAAATTCCGGCCGTCTTTTTTTTGCCGTCGCGCAGGGCCGCCAGTATTTCCTGGCGCTGCCGGCGCAATCGCCGCAGGTGGGCCGGCGCGCCGGCGCCGAAACTGCGGTAGGGGCGGCTTAACTGGATCAGGTGGCGCAGGTATTCGCGCAGGTAGCGGTTAGAGCAGCGCCGGCAAAACAGGTCGTGCAGATCGTCGTCGGCGGCCAGGGCCGCCTGGGACTGGCGCCCGGCGGATGTGCGGCCCATTTCCGCCAGCCGGGATTCCAGGCGGGCGATATCCTCCGGCGAGATGCGGGGCCAGGCTTCCCTCAGAGCCAGCGGTTCCAGGATGGAGCGCAATTCGAAAATTTCCCCGGCTTCCCGGCGGCTAAGGGGTTTGACGCGGCAGCCGCGCCGGGGCGCGTAAACGACGAATCCTTCCTGGGTCAGGCGGTGCAGCGCCTCGCGCACGGGCGTGCGGCTGACCTCCAGTTCCGCCGAGATGGTTTCCTCCGCCAGCCGGGCCCCGGCCGGGAAGGTCTTGTTGACAATGCGTTCCCGCAGGTGCTCGTACACCCGCGCGGTCAGCAGCGACTGGTCAATGACGCTCATAATTGAATACTGTATACAATATGCCAAGGAAGGCAAGCATCAATTTATGACCATGCGCCGGGCTGGGCGCTCAACCCTGGTATTCTTCCGGCGCGGGCGATTGGGCGGGCGGGAGTTGGTCGTCGGGCATGGCCTGATCTTCAGCACCCGGCGGCGGACGGGCCGGCGGCGGCGCGTCGAGCATGACTTCGCGGGTCAGATCCTGGGAGGCGCGCCGGAGTTCGCCGATGGCCCGGCCCAGGGAGCGCGCCAGTTCCGGCAGGCGGCGCGCGCCGAAGAGCAGCAGGAGCGCCAGCAGGACTACCAGGATTTCACCCGCGCCGGCGCCGCCGAAGAAGGCGAGGGGCGGGAAGGCGGCTGGCGCGGTATGGAAACAGGAGATCATGTTGAAGCCGTCATGCATGTTGCATCGGATTCACTGCGCGCCCTGCGTAGTCTGATGAAGCGGGGCGTTGCGCTCGGCATTCCGCAAATCTGCCTCAGAGCAAAGCGGAGTAGGCGGCATTTGATGGTTAGTTCTACCTATGTCTTTTTCTTAAGTTCTGTTGTGATTCCCAGTTCCTGCGCACGCTGGGCGGCAAGTCTTTCAAGGCGACAAGCTTGGGTAAGCAGGGTGCGCCGGAGGCCGTCGGAAACATCGCGTTCGCTGATAACACGCGCGAGATTTGCAATTGTGGTTGCGCGTCGCGCAATGCGCACATCGGGATGCTTTCGATGTCGGTAGATCGTGTCAGGTATGATCCGTTGCTTGTGCGAAATCGGCAAGGTAATTTCGTGTCGTGGGGCTATTTCTTTTTCGTTTAAAACGGCGCCAAGCGCCGATTCCCGGAGCACTTTCTGGAATACCGTATATTCGGCCCGGTCAAGCAACGCCTCTTTCTCCTTCTTGCCGAGTCCTTGGACTTTGGCGTCGAGTGGCCAGACTTCTATATATGCCACTTCGAACGGATCGAGGACGTTCATCGCGACAGCGTCAGTTCTCTGGTTTGTGAGGTGTCGACTGACCCTGCCGCTCAATTTTTCTTCCGTCTGTCCAACGTAAATCGGCTCGCTGTCGTAATCGTAGAAGGCATAGACACCGTGCTTGTAGCTCCCAATCCGGTTGCCGGACGCATCTTTGGTCGAAAAGAACTTGCGGATTTCCGCCCGGATGGCGGCAACGTCTTCCGGCAGTCCGAAAAATTCAGATTGCTTTGGCGTATTTTTTGTTCGTGTGCTCTTTGCCATGCAATTGCTCCCATGCGGGTGTCAGGTAGTTTTCAGCGATCCATCTGATTACCGGCACGCAGACGGCGTCGCCGAAGCCGAAGAGGGCTTGGTTAAGCGGAACCGTTATATTGAAGTCGTCGGCGCCCATCAGACGCGCGCATTCGCGGGGCGTTAAGAGACGAACCGCGTACCGTCCTTGCCCCGCGGCAAAAAGAATCTGGCGTCCGCTTCCGCCCCTTGGTGTGCGCAGGCAACCGGCAATTGTGTCCGTTCTTAACTCCGCCATGGATCGGCCATGCCGAACGCGGCGGAATACTGTTCCATAGGATGTCTCTTTTCCCGCAATCATCATTTCCGCCAGCGATCTGTGTTTTTCGCTCATCTGATTGACGAGGTACTCCGCCCGGTCCTTGCTCCACCAATATGCGGAGTTGGTCGGGATATCTTCAAGAATGTCGGCCAGTTCCGTTTTTCGTTTTGGGATATGGGGAAGATATTGAAGCGCCCATCTTATGTCTGGGTGGCAAAGAATGAAATCTGCGAGCGATCGTGGACGACACTGCGATTCATAGAAAGAAAGTGTCTCCTTCGCTCGCATCGGCTTAGCTTTATCGCGCTTTCCGACGAGGAACATACGCACCCGACTTTGAGGCACAAACAAGGCTGCGTCAATCATGAAAGCGTCAACGGAGTATCCGAGATCATTTAAGGCTAAACATGCGTCCTGAAAATCATGCCCCTCATGGGAAGTTAGAAAACCTGCGACGTTTTCCAGCATAACCAAGAGCGGACGACGTTTTCCCATGCCCTTGATGGCTTCAATAAAGCCCCAGAAGGCGCTCGACTGCTGGCCTGCCAACCCCCGGCGCGCGCCGGCGAGTGAAAGGTCGTTGCACGGGAAGGATGCCGTCGCGAGCGCGACGGATGGAATCGCGTCGGGCGCGAGGGCGTGAACATCGCCGAGATGGAAGTGGGCGCAGTCATCCGCATAGTGCCCTCGATACATCTTCATCTTATCTTCGTCAATGTCGTTGGCCCATACAACATGCCATCCAGCTTGTTCAAGCCCCATGCGCATAAGGCCGATCCCGGCGAAGAATTCGGCAACGGTTTTATCTCCGTTCATGTCAGCGCCTTCCACAGCCTTTTGATGGTTGATGGTTTCTGTACGGTATCTTCCCAAATTCTGACGACTTTCCACCCCTTTTCTCCTAGAGTCCGCGTTACCAGACGGTCTCTCGCCACATTGCGGGCAATCTTCCGTTCCCAATATGTGCGATGCGCCTTCGGCATGCGGCATTTTGTGGGATGGCCGTGCCATAAACAGCCATCAACAAACACGGCCACCCGCGGCTTTAGAAACACAAAATCGGGTTTCCCGTAGAGAGGATAACGGCGTCGCCATCCTGTGATGCCGTTTACGCGAAAGATAGTAATCATGCTCGCTTCGGTCGAACGATTGCCGTCCGACTTCACCTGCGCCATGATCCATGAACGTTTCTGTCGGCTGAATGTGTCCATCTCGTCTTCTGTCCCAAAACCCACATGCGATCGCCAAGACGAGTCACGACCGAAAAAGCGGTTCGCCTGCTATCATTGCAAAAAAAAGGGAGAAACCGGCGGGTGCGCCGGCTTCTCCCCTTTCGGCGACATCAATAATTATAGAACACGAATTCCACGCGGCGGTTCTGCGCCCAGGAGGCTTCGTCGTTGCCGGGGGCCAGCGGTTTTTCTTCGCCATAGCTCTTGGTCTGGATAATGCCCCCGTCAATGCCCAGGCCGATCAGGTAGGCCCGCACGGCCAGCGCGCGCCTTTCGCCCAGGGCCATATTGTATTCCAGGCTGCCGCGCTCGTCGCAATGTCCTTCCGCGATGACGCCGACCTTGGGGTTGGCGCGCAGGTACTCCGCGACGGCCTCGATTTTGCCGCGCTCGCTGCCGCTGATCTGGGTGCTGTCGTATTCAAACTGCACGTTTTCGAACTGCAGGCCGGAGATCAGTTCCATGTTTTCCGGCCGGCCGGCGTCCCAGCCTTCGGCGGACAAATCCCCCGCGCCGCCCACGCCGCCGATACTATCGGCGCCGCCGGCGTCGCCTCCGGCCAGGCCGCCTTTTTTGCGCCGGCAGCCCGTGTTCAAGCACAGCATTCCCGCCATCAACAGCACCGTCAGTGTAAACAACCGGTTCTTCACAAATGCTTCCTCCCACAAATTTGCCGCCATTCCACAGAAATTGACGCTGCGCCGTTCCGCGATTTTCATTTGGGAGACCAAGCCGGCGCAAACCATTCCCCGGCTTCAGAATCCGGGAGCAAACTTATACATGAATCGCTCATGCTGTCAAGCACGAAAAGACGCGAGGTGCGGTTGCGGGTGCGGGTGCAGACGATATGCCGTCCGTCGGGCGCCCAGGAAGGGTCTTCGTAATCGCCGTCGCCGTCGCTGATCTGGCGGAAAGCCAGTGTTTCCGGATTGAGCACGCAAACCTGGTAGCCGCGGCCGACGCGGCTGGCGTAGGCGATGAAGCCGTTGCGGCCCCAGTCCGGATCAACGTTTTCGGAGCCGCTGCTGGTAATGCGCCGGGCTTCGCCGCCGCCGCGGTCAATCAGGTAAAGCTGCGGGGCGCCCGGCGCGTCGGACACGTAAGCGATGCGGCGTCCGTCGGGGGCCCAGGCCGGGCTGGCCTCGGCTGCCCGGCTGGTGTGGGTCAGGCGGGTCAGCCGGCCGGAGCGCAAATTCTTGATGAACAAGTCCGGGTTGCCGTCCTTGGAAAGGGTCAGGGCAAGTTCCCCGCCGCCGGGCGCGATGGCCGCGCAGGTGTTCAAGCCGGGATAATTGGCCACGCGCCGGCGCGCGCCGGTTTCCAGGGTCACCAGGTACACGTCGGGGAAGTATGACAGGAAGGATGTGTAAACGATTTGCCTGGCGTCCGGGCTCCACTTGGGCGACAGGCTCAGGCTCCGGTCGCGCGTGAGCTGGCGCAGGTTGGCGCCGTCGGAGTCGCAGATGTACAGTTCCTTCTGGCCGGTGCGGTTGCCGACCATGACGATGCGGGTGGCGGACATGCCGGGATGGCCGGTGAGCGCCTGGATGATATCGTCGGCCACCTGGTGCGCCATGCGGCGCGCTTCCGGCGCGGGCATGCGGTACACCTTGCCCAGGTAGCGTTCGCGGGTGATGACGTTGTAGGCCTCGCAGCGCGCCGCCAGGTTTTCTCCGTCCGGCTCCACCGCGCCGGTGACGGTGAATTCCGCGCGGCCGGCGGCGATGATTTCAAACCAGCCGGAGCGAGCCAGGTCGGCTTCCAGAGTGCGGTGGAAAAGTTCCGCGGCCGCGCCGGAACATTTCAGGCCGGAGATGTCCAGCAGCGAGGCCGCGGACATGGTTTTGGTGACGCGCACCTGCGCCGGCGCGGCGGCGGCGAGGATCAGCATCAAGAACAATCCGTGCCAGGTTAAGGTTCTTTTCACAATATCTCCTGTCAAAAGTGTTCGGTGTTCTGGGTTCGGGGTTCCGGCGTTAAACCGTAACACACTATGTTTCATCGCAGACTACGCTGCGATAAAACGGTTCGCCTTCGGCGAACGGCCTATTCCTGGAGCCGGGTGCCCTCACCTCGGGAAGAGGGCGGGACGGGGGCGTCCCGGCTCCAAGGAAAACGTTTGAACAATTCATTGGTTTTGATTTTGCCGGAAAAGGCTGACACCATAAAACTTCCAAAACGTGAGTTTTGAATTTGCCCCAGTATAATCATTCCGGACCGGTCGGCAAGCAATTAACGCTGGCCAAGCGCCGGAAATTTGTTATTATGCCTCGATTTTTATGAATGCATGCCATTCCAAACGCCTGTTGCGGACAGGGCGCGTTTGCGCCGTGCTGGCCGTGCTGCTGGCCGCGCTGTCGGCGGCTGCCGCGCGAAGCGGGGAGGATGAATACACGGCCGCTGCGCGCCGGCGGTTCCGGCCGGAAAAACCGGCAGTGCGCATGGATTATTCCGTGGCTTACCGCCTGCTGGGGCTGGAACTCAAACAACTTGCCAATGCCCGCGTCACCGCCGTGGAGGGCCGCTGGCCGGATCCGGCCGGCGGCGCCGCCCGGCCCGCCTGCCTGGTGGACTTCGTCTTGAGCACGGGCGAGGAAGGCGCGGAAGCGCAGCGCGGCATGGTGCAGATTTTCAACCGGATCACGGCGGTGCTGACCATGCCCGACCTCAATGCCGTGCTCTTCATCAAGCGTTCGAAGCAGCGGATCAGCCTGCTGTGCCGCCGCAAATTCGTGGATAACCTGGAAATATACAACCTCGAAACCGGGGCGCTGGATTACGCCTGCCATGACTACCTGTTCAATACCGTCAGCACCAACCTGGTCGGCGCGGATGACCTGGCGCGCCAGGGGCGCGAGGTGTCGCGGTTCCTGCAAATTCTGTATGCCAATTATCATGACGAACAATCCCTGGCCGCCTTCGATCCGGAAACGCCGGTGTATATTTACACCGAAGGCGACCTGGTGCCTTTCCGGCTTAATTTCAGCCGGGAGCGCGATGCCGTGCCGGCGCTGGGCGCGGAAATTCCGGCGTTGTATTTCTCCGCCCGCCCCCATCGCAACGCCCGGGGGCGCGGTCGCAATTTCGATATGTGGGCGGCTTCCTTCCTGGATGTTTCCCTGAAGTCCGAGCAGCCCGAGTTGATCAGCCTGGCGCGCAACAGCCTGCCCTGGAGCATGGTGCCGCTGCGGACGGACCTGGGCTTGCCCCTGGGCGCCATCCGCTGCTTTTTAACCGGCATCCGCGCCGTGCCGCCGGCGGAAGGGCAGACGGCCGGCCTGCGTGCCGGCACGCC
>JAXGSX010000049.1:0-15725 GCA_040775225.1 Kiritimatiellia bacterium
AGATTTAAGAGTGGGACGAAAAAAAAGAGAGAAGAAAAAGAAAAAGCGCCGGGTTGAGGAAGCCGTCAGTGCCGCGCCGAAAAAAACCGCCGGCTTATCCGGCCGCCGCGGCGCAGCCGGCGCCGGCAGCAGACCCCGCCGGCGCGCCGCCATTCTTCAACCGCGAATTGAGCTGGCTGGCGTTCAATGCCCGTGTGCTGAGCGAAGCGGAAGATGACCGCACCCCGCTGCTCGAACGCCTGAAATTCCTGGCGATTTTTTCCTCCAACCTGGACGAGTTTTTCATGAAACGCGTGGGCGGACTGAAACGCCAGGCGGATGCCGGCATCTGCCGGCGGTCGCTGGATGGCCGGACGCCGCCGCAGCAACTGGCCGCCATCCGCGCCGCCATCCCGCCGCTGCTCCAACGCCAGGCGGATTGTTTCCGCACGGGGCTGGCGCCGGCCTTGCGCCAGCACAACATTTTCCTGGAAGACTGGGACGCGCTGGACAGCGAAGCCCGGCTCGCCGCCCGGCGTTACTTCCAGACCCGCGTCTTCCCGGTGCTGACGCCCCTGGTGGTTGACCCGGCCCACCCGTTCCCCTTCATATCCAATCTTTCCGCTTCGCTGGGGATTTTCCTGCGCCATCCGCTCAGCCGGGAAGAAATTTTTGCGCGGGTCAAGGCGCCGGAAGTCCTGCCGGGCTGGGTGCGCCTGGAATTGCCGGATCAGCCCGGCAAAGCGCTGTTCATCAGCCTGCTGGATTTGATCCGGCACAACCTGGATGCCCTTTTCCCGAACATGGAAATAATGCGGGTGATGCCCTTCCGCATCACCCGCAATGCCGACATGGAGCGGGACGAGGAGGATGCCGACGATCTGCTGGAATTTGTGGAGAAAGAAATCCGGCAGCGCCGGTTTGAAAACGCCGTCCGCATGGAATACATCCCCGCCGATGCGTCCATGGTGGCGCTGCTCACGCGCGAATTGGGACTGGATCCGGACGATGTTTACGAAATGCCCGGACTGCTGGACTATACCGGACTCATGTCCCTCGCCGGCCTGGCGGAGCCGGGCCTGCGCTATGCGCCCTGGACGCCGGTCACCCCGCCGCCGCTCCAGGATCCCGGCGCCGATATATTTTCCGCCATCCGCGGCGGCGACCTGCTGATCCACCACCCCTACGAGGATTTCAATTCCAGCGTCGAACGGTTCATCCGGCAGGCCGCCGACGATCCCAGCGTGCTGGGCATCAAGATGGCCGTGTATCGCACGGAAGAACAAAGCCCTTGCATGCGCACGCTGATCCGCGCCGCGGAGGCCGGCAAGCAAATCGTCTGCCTGGTGGAATTGCAGGCGCGGTTCGACGAGGAACGCAATATTTACTGGGCGCAGGCGATGGAGCAGGCCGGCATCCACGTGGTATACGGCATCGTCGGACTGAAGACGCATGCCAAAATCGCGCTGGTGATCCGCGATGAACCCGGCGGCATACGCTGCTACGCCCATATCGGCACGGGCAATTACCACACGCAAACCGCCCGACTCTACACCGATCTCAGCCTGCTGACCTGCCGCGCCGGCATCACCGCCGACCTGGTGGCGCTTTTCAATCATCTCACCGGCCGCTCGTTGAATTGCGCCTACCAGCGGCTGATGGTGGCTCCCATCAACATGCGCGACCGATTCCTGGAATTGATCCGGCGTGAAATCGAGTTCCGGAAGGCCCGGCGCCCCGCGCGCATTATCGCCAAAATGAACAGCCTGGAGGACGATGTTATCTGCCGGGCGCTGTACCAGGCTTCGCAGGCGGGAGTGGCAATTGACTTGATAGTACGCGGTTTTTGCTGCCTGATTCCCGGCCGGCCGGGCTTGAGCGAAAACATCCGGGTGGTCTCGATCATCGGCCGGTTCCTGGAACACTCGCGGATTTTTTACTTCCGCAACGGCGCGGCGGATCCGGCAGACGGCGATTTTTACATCGGCTCGGCCGATTGGATGTATCGGAATCTGCTGGCGCGCGTTGAGGTGGTCGCGCCGATCGAAGCCGGAAACCTGCGCCGGGATTGCTGGGAAATACTCCAGGTATTGTTGCGCGACCGCCGGCAGGCATGGAACTTGCAGCCGGACGGCGCTTACCGCCGGGCAACTCCGCCCGCCGGCCAGGCGGATGCCGGCACGCACGCGGCCCTGATGCAACGGGCCCGGCAGCGCGCGGCCCATCCCGCGGGATGATTGCCGGAGGTTTGCCGGCCGGCCGGCGCAATCGCGGCAACGGGTTGCGTCGCCCGGATGTACGGCGCCACTGGCCGGCATGCGGCTGCATTTTATGAATGACATCATCAAAATTGCGCTCATCGGCGATATTCACGCCAATCTGGCGGCGCTGCAGGCCGTCCTGCAACATGCCGCCGGCCGCCAGGCCACCGAAGTCTGGAATGTCGGCGACTCCGTCGGTTACGGGCCATTCCCCGATGAAGTGGCGCGGCTGCTGCGCCAGGCGCGGATTTTAAGCATTGCCGGGAATTGCGACATTAAGACCCTGCATGCCGCCGGCCGGGCGCCGGCCGGCCGGCGCCCGGAAAAACACATGGCCTTTGCCTGGACGCGCCGGCAACTGGGCTCCGCCAGCCTGGCGTTTCTGGAAAGCCTGCCCCGCCAACGCCGCCTGCGCCGCGGCGGGCGGCGGATTTTGCTGACGCATGGCAGCCCGTTTTCCATCAAAGAATACATGGATGGCGATACTCCCGCGCCGCGCCTGCGCGCAGCGGCGCGCGCCGCGCGGGCGGAACTGCTGGTCTGCGGCCATGCCCACCGGCCCTTCAAACAGAAAACCGCCGGCGTGTGGATCGTCAACACCGGCAGCGTGGGCCGCCCGGACGACGGCGACCGCCGGGCATGTTACGCCATGCTTGAAATATCGCCGCGGCGGATGCGCATCCGGCACTACCGCGTGGCATACGACCTGGCGTCAACCTTGAAAGCGCTGCGGCGGCGCCGGCTGCCGGAATCTTTTGCGCGGATGTTCGCGCATGGGTGGGATTTCGAGCAAGCCTCCGGCAAGCCGGAAAAACGTTCGTGAAGGAGACACATATCGCGATGAACGGGAAATACAGGAACGGCCGCTCCCGCCGCCTGGCATTCCTGGACCTGGGCACGAATGCCGCGCGCCTGGCGGTGTACGCCATCGGCCCGCGCCGGCCGCCAAGCCTGCTGGCCGAACGGCGGATTGTCACACGCCTGGGCGCCGGCGCGCGCGGCCGGCGGCTGGCCGAGGCGGGTATGCGCCGCGCGCTGGTTGCCGCGCGCCGGCTGGCATCCGACGCGCGCCGGCTCCGCGCCCCCATTACCGCCATCGCCACCGCTGCCGTGCGCGACGCCGCCAACCGCGCGGATTTTCTGGAGCGGTTCCGCGCCGCGGCCGGAGTGCCGCTGCAAATCATCGGCGGCAGCCGCGAAGCCCGCTTGGTTTACCGCGCCCTGGCGGATTCCATTCCCGCGAAACCTCCCCCCACCCTGATGCTGGACATAGGGGGCGGCAGCGCCGAATTGATCATCGGCACATCCCGCCGGATATACGCCGCCGTTTCTTTGCCGCTGGGCGCCGTCCGGTTGTCGGAACTGTATCCGCGCGCCATGGGCGCCGGGCCGGTGCCCGGCGCGGTTTATCGCCAGATGCAACGTTACGTCATCCGGAGCGCCGGCGCGCGCCTGCGCGCCCTGCGCCGCTACGGCGCCGTATCGGCCGTCGGGGTTGCCGGCACCGCCGGCGCCGTCGCGGCCCTGCTGGCGGCGCGGCAGCCGGCGCCGGATAACCTCGAGCCGGTGATTGCTCCGCGCTCGGTGGAACGGCTGGCGGAACGGATGCGCCGGCTGCCCCTGGCGCAGCGCCGCGCGCTGCCCGGCATGACCGCCGGACGCGCGGATATCATCCTCGCCGGACTGGCGGTCTTATCGGTAATCCTGCGCGATTTGCGCATTCAGCGCCTGCGCCTCAGCCGCGCCGGGCTGCGCGACGGCCTGCTGCGGGAAGCCCTTGAACCTGTATCCCCCGGTGGCGTCACAGCATCAACTGGTTCAGGCGCACAATCGGCAGCAGCACGGCCAGAGCCGTCAGCAGCACGACCAGGCCCACCGCCAGGATAAGGGCCGGCTCCAGCAGGGCAAGCCGGCGCGCCGTAATCCGCTCCCAACGGCGCTGCAGGCGTTCGCCGGCATTGCCCAAAACGCGCTCCAGAATGCCGCCGGATTCGCCGACGCCGATCCACCCTCCCAGCAGGCTGCCCAACGGCGGTATGCGTTCCAGGACAACCGCCAGGCTGGCCCCATGGCGCAAATCTTCCGCCGCCGCGCGCACCTGCTCGGCCAGCCAGCGATTGCCGGTGGACTCGCCCGCCAGCGGCAGGGCTTCGACCAGCGGCACGCCGCCGGACAGCAGCATTTGCAACGTGCGCGTGAAACGCAAAGCGGCCAGGCAGGAACGACTGGCGCCGATGATCGGCCAGGCCAGCAGGCGTCCTTCCCATCGGCAGGCCGCGGCGGGATCGGCGCGCAGGCGCCGGCGCCACAGCCAATACGCCAATCCAACCGCCAGAACCAGCAATGGCGCCGCCACCATAACCGCATCGCCCACCCGCAGCATGGCGCGGGTCAAGGCCGGCAATTCAATCCGCGCCTCGGCCATCAAGCGGCCGAAGCGCGGCAAGGCCACTCCCAGCAATCCCACGGCAATCAGCGCGGCCAGACCGGCAACCACCGCCGGGTAAAGCAAAGCCGTCAACGCGCTTTCACGCCAATGACGCTGATCTTCCAGCAGGCCGGCCAGGCGTTCCAGCACGTCCGCGAGGGCGGCGGCGCGTTCGCCGGCCGCCAGCAATGCGTATTCGCCGGCGGCCGCGCGCCAGGCCGACGCGGCCTGCGCCAGGGCTTCGCCGCCTTTGACGCGGTCGCGCACTTCCGCGATCGCCGGGCGCTCCCGCTGCAAGTCGGGCGCGCGCAGCATGACTTCCAGCGCTTCCACCAGCGGCAAGCCGGCCTGCAGCAGCAAAGCCAATTCCCGGTAAAGCAGGGCGCGCGCCTCCGGATTGAAAGGCCGGCGGATATTCCCGCTGCCGGACACCGGATCAATTTTTTCCGCCAATACGCCCCGGCGCAGCAATTCCGCGCGGGCCCGCTTCACATCCGCCGCCTCCAGCAGCCCCCGGCAATTCCGGCCGGCGGTATCCAAGCCGCGGTATTCGAAAGTCATCATAACGGCAATTCTCCCGGCCGGCGCAAATCGGGCGTTTCCTTGGCCGGGGCCGCGCCGCTGTCGGGCGCCGGCGCGGAACCGCCCGAAAGCATGGCGGCGAATTCATCTTCCGACAACACCGCCACGCCCAGTTTCAAAGCGCGCTGGAGTTTCGATCCCGGATCGGCGCCGGCCACGGCATAATCCGTTTTGGCGGATACGGCGGATGTTACGCGCCCGCCGCGGCGGCGGATTTCGGCTTCCGCCTGCGCCCGCGGCATGCGCGCCAGGGCGCCGGTCAGAACGAAGGCGCGTCCGGCAAATCGGCGATCGGCGGTCAAGGTCCCCGGCAAACGCCGCAGGTTAACTCCCGCCTCATGCAGACGCCGGATCAGGCTGACGGTCCGCGGCGCCGCGAAATACTCCGCCATGCTGGCGGCGGCGACCGGACCGATATCGCGGATTCCCTCCAACTGCCCCCGATCGGCCCGGGCCAGGGCGTCCAAACTGTCGAAATGCCGCTCCAGCACCCGGGCCATGCCCAGTCCCACGTGGCGTATGCCAAGGGCAAATATCAAATTGCTCAGAGGCCGCCGCTTGGAGGCCGCAATGCCCGCCAGCAGATTGTCCGCCGACTTGGGGCCTAGGCGATCCAGGCCGGCCAGCGCCTGGGCCGTCAGTTGATACAAATCCACCGGGTCTTTCACCAGACCACGGTCAACCAGTTGGTCCGTCAGGGCTTCCCCCAGGTTTTCAATATCCATGGCATCACGCCCGGCGAAATACAAGATCCAGCGCTTGACCTGTGCCGGGCAATGCAAATTTTCGCAACGCCAGGCAATTTCGCCGGGGCGGCGGCTGATGGAACCGCCGCACGCAGGGCAATGGTCCGGCATGACGAACGGTTTTTCCGCGCCGGTACGCGCCGCCGTATCCACGGCGGTCACCGCGGGAATCACATCGCCGGCCTTTTCCACGGTCACCAGGTCGCCTACGCGGATATCGCGCCGGGCGATTTCATCGGCATTGTGGAGGGTGGCGCGCTCGATGGTGGAACCCGCCAGGGCAACCGGCGCCAATTCCGCCACCGGCGTCAACGCGCCCGTGCGCCCCACCTGGAGCGTAATGCCGCGCAGGCGGGTGGCGGCCCGGCTGGGGGCATACTTGTAAGCTACAGCCCAGCGCGGGCTTTTGGACGTCACCCCCAAACGTTCGTAAAGCTGCCGCTGGTTGAGTTTGATCACCGCCCCATCCGTCTCAAAGGGAAACTCGGCGCGCACGGACGGCAAGGCGTCAACCGCAGCCAGCAATGACGGCAAATCCGGGCACTCCCAGTAACGCGGCGGAGTCGGCAAGCCTGCCGCCCGCAGATAACGCAGCAATTGCGCATGTTCCAGCAATTCCAGCCCGGATGTTTCGCCGCAGCCGTAAAAGATTGCCGCCAGCGGACGCATGGCCACCTCGCGCGCATCCAGCAACTTGAGCGACCCGGCGGCGGCATTGCGCGGGTTGGCAAATTCCGGCTCGCCGGCGGCGGCGCGCGCGCGGTTTAACGCGGCAAACTCCGCCCGCGGCAGGTACACCTCGCCGCGCACTTCCAACACCGCCGGCGGCGAGGCGACCGCCAGGCGCAGGGGAATACTGCGGATCGTCCGGAGATTGGCGGTGATATCATCGCCCACCTCGCCGTTTCCCCGGCTGCTGCCCAGCGCCAGCAGGCCGTCTTCATAGCGGAGCGATACCGCCACGCCGTCAATTTTCGGCTCCACCACGAACGAGTAACCGCCTTCGGGAACCAGGCGTGCCAATCGGGCGCAAAAATCCCCCAACTCATCGCGGTTGTAAGTATTGGCCAGACTCAGCATCGGACGGCGATACCGCACCGGACGGAACGCGGGCAGCGGCGCGCCGCCCACCCGCCGTGTCGGGGAATCAGAAGTCTGCAGCGCCGGGTAACGCTGCTCAATATCCGCCAATTCGCGATACAATTGATCGTAATCGTAGTCGCTGATCTCCGGGCGGTCCTCTATATAATAGAGCCGGTCATGCCGCGCCAGCAATTCCCGCAATTGCGCGGCGCGCGTCTGCGCCGCCGCCGGAGGCTTGGAAGATGCCGTTTTTTCGCCCATTGGTTTCCGGGATAATCTGTTTGACAAAACCAGTCTAAAAAGTCAATGTTTGCATTGTGGCTTTAACCCTCGGTATAATACCGGAGATAACGTTATGATCAAGCATTCTTGCATCGCGCTGATGGCGGCGCTGCTGGCCGGCCGGGCCGCGCCGGCCGGCGCGCAAAACCGGGAATTGATTTAGGAAAATACCGGACACCGCTATGTTTTTTTCGACCCCGGCAAAGAACCGGCCTTGGCGGCCAAGGCGTTAAACACGCTGCGGCTGGCGCTCAGCCCCTGCGCCAACCGGCTGACGGTCATGGACTACAGCCTGCAGGCGCAGGTTTACCTTGACAGCGAAGTCCAGAAAACCAAGCACGACGGATTGCACTGGTCCGGCAAGACCGAGCGCGGTTTTACGCATTACATTCCCCGTTTCACACTGGCCGCGCGCAACAAGCCGGTGGAGATCGGCGCGGTGATGGTGGTGGAATATTACAGCCAGGCCCTGGCTGACAAAGACGCAATTGCCCGGGAAGCCGTGGAACACATCCCGCTGGCGCGGATGACCAAAGGCCAGGCGCTGGTTTTCGACGGCATGGGCATCACCCTGTACAAGGCCGAGTTTCAAGGCAGCAACCTGGCGGGGCATACCTCCAGCAGCATGCAGGGCAAGGAACTGCTGGGAATCATTGTCAGCCTGTTCCTCGACGGGCAATTGCTTTACCAGCAATATTCTCCGGCGGCGCTTTCCAAGTTCTGCGCAACCGCCATGCCGGCGCCGGATATGAGTCCGCCGCGCCAGCCGGGACAAAACGCGCCGCCGGCGCGGCGCCCGCCGCCCTGGCGGCGCGCCCCCTGACGCCGCGCCCGACCCGGCCCCTACCAGCTCACCCGCCAGGTGCCGGTGCTGAGTTGATACGTCTGGCCGCGGTATGGGATATTGAAATTGGTCAAGCTCGACAATTCCACGCACCAGACAATGAAATCGCCGTCCACTTCGACCTGGCCGGGATCGCAGAACGGATCGTTGTCATAATACCCCGGCAACGGTATGCCGGCGCCGGAACTGACGCCGAATTCCGCCTCATGCAGTTGGCCGTTGCCGCTGGAGCGTATCTGCCACAAATTCACAGCCGGCCAGTAAACCGCGACATCCAGCTTGCCGTCGCCGTCATAATCGCCGGCGGCCGGCGCCGCATCCGCGCCGCCCAGCGTCTCTTCCCATACGCCGTCGCGCGAGCCGCGCAACGTCCACTTGCCCGTGTCGGCCTGGTAAACCGCGATATCCGCCCGGCCGTCGCCGTCGTAATCGCCCGGCACCCCTTGCTTCCCCGGTCCCCCGAAGGCTACTTCCTGCACGTTCCAGGCAGGCACGTTGCCGATGTACCAGCGCCCGCCGGCCGCCCAGTAAATCGCCGGATCGGTCATGCCGTCGCCATTGTAATCGGCCGGCACGGGTACCGCATCCGACCATCCGAACACCGCGGAGGCGTATTGCTCCTGCGGCAGCAGCATGGCATGCCAGGTCCCGCTGGCCTGATCGTATAAACACAAATCCAGGAAGCCGTTGCCGTCGTAATCGCCGGGCACCGGCGTCAGGTTCATGCCCGGCGCGCCGAAAAAGTACCGGCCGGTGAAACCGCTGGACAAATACCCGTACCAATAGCCGTCGGCGGGATTGTAAAACCACAAATCAGCCCGGCCGTCGCCGTCAAAGTCGCCCGGGGTCGCCACGATTTTACCGGAACGGTAAGAGCTGACGGCTGTGCTCTGGAGGGGCGTGGGATAGGCATCCGTCGCGCGCACCCTGACCCGCAGATATTTGCCCCGATCGGCGGCGGTCACCATGTAATCCGCCACCGTGGACCAGCTGCGCGCCACCACCTGCCCGCCGCCGGCCGGCGTATCCGCGCGTTCCCACTGGTATTCAAAACCCAGGCGTTCCATGTTGCGCCACAAGCCCGGACGCGCCAGGAGCATCCGCCCGATATTGGGAATGCCCAGGACTTCCGGCGGCTCGTAATTCAAAGGCGCGCGGCTGGCGACGGTCATGCTGGCCGTCAGGGTCATCGGCGCATTGATGGCGCGGGTGCCGCCGTCTTCATCCCACGCATCCACGATGAACTCGGTGGAGTAACTGCCGGGCGGCAGGGCGCCGGCGGAAAACACAACGCTGACCGCCGCGGTGCCGTCCTGCACCACGCCGGTTTCCGGCTCGAACCGCAGCCACGCAGCATCGTTGTCAATGCTGTAGCGCATTACGCGGCGCGGCGCGCCGGCGCCGTTCCAGATGCGGAGCACATTCGTCTGGGACAACTGTTGCAATACATTCGCGGTCAACTGGCCGGCTTCCACCGCCAATGACGCGCGGCCGATCACGCGCAATTCCAGGTTGGTGGACAGTTCGCCGACGGGAGCCCCGTTCCAATCGTCAAAGCAGCGTACCGTCAGCGTGCCGCCGTAAATGCCCGCGCTCAGGCCGGCTACGTCGTATTGCACCGTCACGCGGTGCAATTCGCCGCTGCTGACGCCGCTGTCAGGGGTCGCGGCGGCGACCCACAGCCGCAAGTCGTCCGACAGGTTGATTTCGTAACGCATGCGTCCAACCGGGACGGCGCTCTTGTTCCAGACCTGGAATTCGCGGTCGGGCGCCGATTCGCCCTCGTTGACCTGGACATTCAGGCCCGGCTCAACCAGCCCCACATCCCATCCCGGCACGGGAGTATGATTGACCCGCAGGTTTACGTTCACCTGCGCCGGGCTGCCGGCGGCGCCCGGAGCGGTGATGGTAAACCACCCCTTATAATTATTGCCGGGCAGATTGCTGCTGTTGAAGGAAACAACGTGGGTGACGGTTTCGCCGGAGCTCACGCCGCTGGTGGGCGACACTGAAAGCCAGTTGCCGCCATCCAGGGTATGCGTTGTAATCTGATAGGGCATGGCTTCTCCGGGGGGAAAGCCGTTATTGGCGATGTTCAATTCCAGGGGCGCGGCATTATAGCCCACCGATGATTCCGTGTTGATTTCCGCCGGGCTAACCAGGAGCGACGGCAGAGCCGAAGCGCTGCAAGTCCACCAACATAAACCCGCGGCCGCCAGCCAGGCCAACCGGCGGACAGCGGGGCGCCGGCGTTGGAAACGGCCGGAATTTTGAACGGCAACGTGCCGATTAACTTGCATGTATCATCTCCCTTTGGATTTTCATATAACCGGAAATTCAGACTTGTCCTTATGATCAAAATACAAGAATTACCGCAAAAACACAAGCCGGATTCAACATAAAATTCGCACCGGAGAAAAACCGCCGGCCGGCCGCCTGGCGCCCCGCCGCAGCCTATTCCGCGGCGCCGCCCATGGCCCGGCGCAACGCCTGGACCAGAGGCGAATCCGGATTGACGTTTTGAAGGAAAACCAGCATCCGCAAGGCCTGCGGGCGGTTCTCCTGCCGCAAGTACAACAAACCCGCCTGGTAGGCATACTGCGCCGCCTGTTGCCGATCGCCCTTGCGGGCATAAGCCACACCCAGGTTATAACAGGCGCCGGCATAATTCGGGTCGTGCCGCAGTGTCTGCTGGAATGCCGCCATCGCGCCATCCACGTCGCCGGCATCCCAGGCCTGAATGCCGGCGCGGTAAGCTTCGTCCGCCGGCCGCAGATGGGCGCCAGCGGGAGCATCGGCCGTGCCGGCAACCCGACGGGCTTTCGCAAGCAACCGGGCTTCGGCCGCCGCCAATTGCTCCGCATCGGACTCCGGCGCGGCGGCGCCGCGCAGCTGTTCTTCCAAACTCGCCCGGTGTTGTTTTTCCCGGGCCAATTCCTCCCGCACCTCCCGCAACTGTGCCGTCTGGGCGCTCAATTCCCGCAGTATATCCGACAGCACGGCGGCTTGTTGATCAAGTTTCTGTATCTCCGCCCGCGCCGTTTCCTGTGCCTTGGCCGCGGACTCCGCGCGCGCTTCCAGGGCGCCGCTGGATTGCTCCAGACGGGCGATTTCCTCGCGCAGCGCCTCCCGGGCGCCAAGCTTTTCAGCCAGGGCGCCGGACTCGGCGCGCATTGAGTTAACTTGCTTTCGCAGTCCCACGATTTGGCGGCCCAGTTCTTCCCAGCGGGCCGCGGTCGCCTGGCGGCGGGATTCGGCGGACTGGTAGCGGCCGCGCGCTTTTTCCAGTTCGCGTTCAACATGTCGCTCGGCGCGCAATTGCTTTTCCATCTCCGACTGCCTGGCTCGCGCCTCATCCAATTCCGTCTGCAGGGCCTGCAGCTGGCCCGTTCGCTCCTGCACGCGCGCCGCCTCGGCGGCGGCGGATTGTTCCAGCGCCAGAATCTCCCGCTGCACCTCTTCCGCCTGACCGCGGAGCCTGGCGTTGGCAGCCTGCTCATCCTGCAACCGCGACAAGCGGCCGCGCTGTTCTTCCAGTTGTGCTGCCAGGGATGCCCGGCGTCGCTCTACTCCGGCGCATTCTGCGGCCAGGGTTTTCAGGCGTTTTTCCAACCCGGCGCGCTCCTGCTGCAATTCCGCCAGGCTTTGCCGCATGGCCTGCCCGGCCGCGCGTTCATCGCCGGCAGCGGCCAGGCCGGCGCGCATTTCCGCCAGGCTCCCTTCCAACTGGCGCACCCGGTCCGCCGCCGCCGCCGACTCGGCGGCGGCCCGGTCCAAGGCCTGTTGCCCGGCGGCCTGGCCGGTTTGGGCCGCTGCCAGCTCTTGGCGCAGTTGCGCTAAATCGCGGGCATGGCGTTCGTCTTCGGCCAATTGTTTCCTGCCGTTATCCAGTTCAGTTTGCAGTGCTTCCGTCCGGCGCATCCGCTCCGCCGTCAATTGCTCCTGCTCCGCTACAGCCCGCTTCAGACCGGCTTGGCGTTCGGACAACTCCGCCGCCTGGCGCCGCAATTGATCGCTTTCGGCGCGCAAGGCGACCAGCGATTGCTGGCGGCGGCGCAAGTCCTCCAGCGCCTGAACTAAATCGGCCTGGCGCTTTTCGGCCGCCTGGCGCCGGTCGGCAAGCTCCGCCCGGCGTTTTTCGAGTTTGGCTCCGGCAACGCGTAATTCATCGAGGTGTTTGCGCATTTGCAACAGGGCGGCCTGTTCGCTGTTTTCTTCCGCCAGGCCGGCGCGCATTTCCGCCAGCCGGGTTTCAAGTTGCAGCGCGTTATTCTCCATGGCATCGGCGGCGGCGGCCGCCTGTTCCAACTCGCGCAATCGGGCTTCACGTTCGGAGCGTATTTTATCAAGTTCCGCCTGGATGGCGCGGGCATCGCCCGCCTGGCTCTCAAATTCGCGCCGCTGCTGTTCCAACTCGCGCAAACGCTTCCGCGCGCCGCGAATGCGCTGCTCCTGCTCCGCCCGCGCGGCGTGCAAGTCCGCCAACTGGCGTTCCGAATCCTTGCGCGTTTGCTGCAAGTCCGCCAACTGGCTGTGCAAGGCGCGCGTCCGGCCGGCCTGCTGCGCGGAACTTTCCAGCTTGTCGGCCAGCGCGCCGACCCGGGAAAGCAATTCAGCCAATTCCCCGGACCGGGCGGACGTTTCATCCGCCAACTGCTCACGCGCTTCGCGGTTGTTTTCGGCGCGCGCCTGCTCCAGCCGGATTTGCTTTTCCAGCAATTCCGCCTCCTGCATTACGCCGCGCAGTTCGTCCAAAAGCACCTGAGACGATTGTTCCAGGCGCCGCAGATCAGCCGCGGCCTTGTCCGCCCGGCCAGCCAACGGTTCGGCCGGCTGCGCGCCGGCCGCAGGCATGCCCGGCCAGGCGCAAACCGCGCCGGCCGCCAAAAGCGCCAACCACTTGCAGTTCAGCATAAAACTCCTCCCGCCGCCGGCCCGCCAGGGCCGCCTTGTTGAAATATCCCGCATTCCCGGCGCCCCCGGCAGGACTCGAACCTGCGGCCGTCGGATTAGAAATCCGATTAATACCCTTGATATTATTGATTATTATGCTTGACTGTGCCTAAATTGTGCCTATACTATGAACCCATAGAGAACAAAAGCGCATATATACGAAAGGAAAGCTATTATGACAAAGAAACGCAGAACAGGCAATATCTTTCGGCGTGGCAATGTTTGGTGGATTAAATTTATGGTGGACGGACGGCTGATCCGCGAGAGCTTACAAACGACCGACAAGGAAGAGGCCGACAAGTTGCGCGCGGAAAAAATGCGCCCATTCATGGCGGCCGCCCGAGTTGATGCTTTGGCCATCGTTAAATCAAAACTCGATGACGCTAAAACAGAGGTTGAGGCCATACACGACGAGCAGAACCCGCCAACCACGATTGCCGCCGCATGGGATGCGTTTTTCAAATCGCCAAACCGTCCCGACAGCGGGTCGGTAACACTGGAGGCTTATCAACTACAATGGGAAGCGTTTATTCGCTGGATTAAATCAAATCATCCTGCAATTCAGCAATTGCGCCAGGTAAATCAAGAAATCGCCGAAGAATATGCCGCACACTTAACAGCGAAGGGTATTACAGCCAACACATTCAATAAACATATTTGCTTGTGTGCCTTAGTGTTCAGCGTATTGGCAAAAAAAGCCAGGATCACGCAGAACCCATTTGCGAAACCACCACCAGGTGAACGAACCGGCATCCAACGCAAAAGACTACGGACGCAACATCACCGCGAACTTACAACCGAAGAATTGATAAAAGTCTGCCAATCCGCGACCGGGGAACTCCGCTCAATGCTGGCAATGGGGCTTTATCTGGGCGCGCGCCTGGGCGATGCCGCATTGATGGACTGGGGATGCGTTGATCTTATCAAAGGTGAAATTCGATATACCCCTAAAAAAACAGCCCGCCGGTCTGGCAAAACCTTAAAAGTCCCGATGCACAGGGTTTTAATCGGTATTTTAAACGAAACCCCGCCAGCTAACCGCAAAGGATATGTTCATCCAGACTTGGCAAATTTATATACCACTCAGGGGCCAACCGCCGTAACAGGAATAATCCGCAATCACTTTGAAAGATGCGGCATTGAAACCAATCGCGCAGGAAACGGCGTCCGTCAATCTACAGTGGCAAGTTTCCACAGCCTACGTCATAGCGCCGTAACACTTTTGCGGGAGGCTGGCGCGCCTCTTTCCGTTACAATGGCCATTGTCGGGCACTCGACGCTTGCAATGCACGACACTTATTCACACGCGGGCGAGGCAGCATTAAAAAAAGCAGTTGAGTCTATGCCGGCAGTTATCGGCAACCGCACACAACCGGCCGCCCTACCCCCCGCCGGCCATGACTGGCGCCCCCAGGTGCTGGCCCTGGCCGACCGCATGACCGCCAGGACGTGGAAGGCCGTTCAGAAGGAAATGCGCGCGCTGGCTGGCGGTTAAACAAGCCGCCCGCACTCCGGGCAAGTTTGATCATATTCCGTTAATGCCGCGCCGCATTCGCAAGCATGAAGTATTCCGCAATTGTCGCAGACAAATTCCCCTCTTTTTTTATCCCGAACCACTCCGCCGCCACACCGCAAACACGTTCCGCGCGCCGCCACCGCCGCCACTGGCCCAGCCTCCGGCATTGTCTGCACTCTAAAGATATTTTCAAGCACCTGCAGGTATTGACCGCGCAACTTGCGCCGGATTGATTGCCATTGCCGATAGCCCTGCATCCGCGTCAGGCCAAGCACCGCGGCCACCGCCGGCGGCGATGGAAGCGCATATTTCAATTTTGCTTGTGTGTTTTCGAGCTTGGCATATCGGATAACGTCGCCCAGGATGCGGCGGTTTTTCGGCGCAAATTCTTTAACGATACGGCGCAACCCGGCATAGTCATTGCCGCGAATCATGCCGAAAACATAGTCGGAAACCCATTGCATCAGCCGTTCACGCTGTTGATCCGGCGCACTCGTGAACATATCCGCCGGCATGTTGTAGCGTAGCGCGATAGATTTTAACAACTCCATATTGCGCGGCATAGCCGGCTTGCTACGCCATAGCCAATAAATTCTTTTGCCAATGCGATTTGATAAGACCCGGAACGCCCCGGCATAAGCGCCGTCATACCGCCCCCGCGCCGCCGGCTGGTATTCCGACGCATAGAACATTGATTGCAGATAGCGAACCTCTTTTGCCGCAAGTAGCTTTACCATCCCGCGCGCCCATTGCTTGACCGTATCAGGCACCGCCGCCAATGGCACCAGGTCAATTTCATCCGGCACGCCTGGCTTGAGTTGACGCTTCCGGCCCCGACGCTTGCAACGCAGATAATCCAGGACGCCGGCGCCCATATTCCAAGGCGGATATTCGCGCCAGTTCCCGCCGTGATCCTGTTCAAAGGCGTATCGCATACGGGCAAGGAATTCCACGCCCTGCTGATTGTCCCGCAATGCCGAGACCGCCGCCGCGTCGAATAACGCCGCCCGCCCCTGGCCGCCCGTCCCCGGCATAGGCGTAATCCGCCCCA
>JAXGSX010000050.1:0-15655 GCA_040775225.1 Kiritimatiellia bacterium
ATTGTGCCGAGGTTGCCTGGTTTTTCAATTGATTCCGCCACAACTACTAAAGGGCGCGCGCCCGGCGCAATTTTCTCCAGGCGGCTTTGAATCCGGGGCAGGATTGCCAGCAATCCTTCCGGACGTTCACGGTAGGCGATTTTTTCAAAAACCGGCTTGGAACAGGCGATGATTTCCGCGCCGGCGCTGCGGCATTGCTCCGCCAGGGCCGGCTCATTTTCCCCGAGATAAAAGGCCGGGCAGATGAACAGGATGGCCGGCCGGTATTGATTATCCAGCGCGCGCCTGATTTCCCGGTAACCCTCCACCAGCATCAAGCCCGACTGGTCGCGAAACCCGCGCTGCCGCAGTTTAACCGCTTGTTTAATGCGGGGGTTCTGCAGGCTTGTTATCAATAAATCAAGCGTCATTTCTCAATGGTGCGAAACGTTTGGCGGGTATATGCCGGTAAATGCGAATTTTTTACAGATTTTTTAAATAATAGCAAACATTATTTGACTTTAAGGTTTAAATCGGTTAACTTCATTTTGAATTGGTTGTTTGTTGCTGTTATGATAATAATATGAATTGCGCTATTATAGTGGCTGGCGGGCGGAGCGAGCGCATGGGGCCGAACGTGGACAAGGCTTTTTTGAGCCTGGGTTCCAAACCGGTGTTTGTGCATGCCGTCATGGCTTTTGAAAAATGCCGCGATATAGATGAAATCATTCTGGTCGTGCGCAAAGAACGGGTGGAGCCGGCGCGGTGCGCCGTGCAAATGTTTGGCTGCACGAAGGTTAAAAAAATTGTGGCCGGCGGCTCCCAGCGCCAGATTTCGGTATGGAACGGCCTGGTGGAATTGAGCGAGGATGTGGAAATTGTAGCGGTGCATGACGGCGCCCGGCCGTGTGTCACCCCGGCTTTGATTTCCGACACGATCAAATCCGCCCGCCAGTATGGTTCCGGGGTGGCGGCGGTGAAGATAACGGACACCGTCAAGGAAGTGCCGCGAGGGTTGATTATCACGAAAACCATTGACCGGACCAAGCTCTGGCGGGTACAGACGCCCCAGTCTTTCCAGCGGAAATTGCTGGTGAAGGCCTTTGAATTTGTAAATAAAAAGCGCTTGAAAGTAACCGACGAGGCTTCGGCGGTGGAATTGATTTCCAAAACAGTGCGGATTGTAGATTCCAGTTCTTCCAATATCAAGATTACCACCCCGGATGATCTGGTTTTGGCTGCCGCATTGATGCGTTTATAGGCGCAGGCAAGGATTACCCGGCAATGAGCGGCCAGATTTATGGGATTTTGAGCGATATTCATGGTAACTGGGAAGCGCTGACGGCGGTCTTTCAGGATGCCGCCAAGGTGGGAGTGACTGATTTTGTCTGCGTGGGGGACATTGTCGGTTACAACGCCAACCCGTCGGAATGCCTGGATAAAATCCGGGAGTTGAACTGCACGGCGGTGCGCGGCAATCATGACCACTATTGTTCGTTTGACGATGATTTGACCGGATTTCATCCGCTGGCGGCCGATGCCGTGGATTGGACCCGCCGGCAACTGTCGGCCGATCAGCAGAAATACCTGGCGGACCTTACCCTGGTGCAGCGGGTGGGCGGATTTACCATTGTGCACAGCACGTTGGATATGCCGGAGATGTGGGGGTATGTCTTTGAAAGCCTGGAGGCGGAATCAAGTTTCAATTATCAGACGACGACCGTCTGCTTTTTCGGGCATACCCATGTGCCGCTGGCTTTTGAAAAATCAACGGAAATCGTGGGCGGCACTTACGCGCGGTTGAAAATCAATCTCGGTAAAAAATATTTTGTCAATGTAGGCAGCATCGGCCAGCCGCGGGACGGCGATCCGCGGGCGGCCTACGCGGTTTATCACATGGACCATAAGGAAATTGAATTGCGGCGCGTGGAATACGATATTCCCGCGGCGCAGGAAAAAAACAGGCGCGCCGGTCTGCCGGAACGCCTGGCCGCCCGGTTGGCTATCGGGCGTTGACCACAAGATTGCCGGAAGGAATGCAGTCAAAATGTCCTACGAAATTACGGATAAGTGCACGGCGTGCGGGAAATGCCAGGAAGTCTGCCCGGTGGAAGCCATTTCCAAGGGCGAAAAAAGCTATGTGATTGACGGGGAAAAATGCGTCAGTTGCGGGGTCTGCGCCGGCGAATGCCCGGCGGAAGCCATCCAGGAAAAATAATGCCCCGGCTTGATGTTTTCGCTGATCCATGACCGAAGCCAGTTCAAATTTGCAGCCGGATGCCGGGACAGGCGGGGATGACCAGCGGTTGGAAAATCTTCGGCGCCTGCAGGCGTCGGGATGCCGGCCGTACGCGGACGAATTCAGCGCGCCCCGCGCCCTGGCTGAAGTGCGGGCGTCTTTTGCCGAAAACCAGCCGGCGCGCGCGGCAGGGCGGCTGATGACCATCCGCAACATGGGCAAGAGCATTTTCGCCGATCTGCAGGACGCCACCGGGCGCATGCAGATTTATGTCGGCAAATCGCACCTGACCCCGGACCAGTTTGAGGCCTTCCGCCTCCTGGATATCGGCGACCTGCTGGGGGTTCAGGGAACAATGTTCACCACGCGCATGGGCGAGCCGACCATCAGGGTGGATGAATGGCGCCTGCTGGCCAAAGCCCTGCGGCCCTTGCCGGAAAAATGGCATGGCTTGCGCGACGTGGAAATGCGATACCGCCAGCGCTACCTGGATTTGATCGCCAACGCCGCGGCGCGCGACGTGTTTGCCCGGCGCGCCGAAATCATCCGGACTGTGCGTTCGTTTCTCTGGGAGCGGGGCTTCGTGGAAGTTGAGACCCCGATGATGCAGCCCCAGCCGGGCGGCGCGGCGGCGCGGCCTTTCCGCACGCATTACACCGCCTTGAATGCCGACATGTTTTTGCGGATTGCGCCGGAATTGTATCTTAAACGCCTGCTGGTCGGCGGTTTGCCCCGGGTCTTCGAATTGAACCGCAATTTCCGCAACGAAGGTTTGTCGCGCAATCATAACCCGGAATTCACCATGCTGGAGGCGTACGTGGCGTGGTCGGACCGGCGGGGCGTGCAACTTCTGGCGCAGGAAATGATCCAGGCCGCGGCCCGGCAGGTGTGCGGCGGCCTGCAGGCGGGGAGTCCGGAGCACCCGCTGGATTTGAGCGGCGAGTGGCGCGAAGCCGCCTACCGCGACCTCGTCCGCGAATGTATGGGCGAAGATTGGTTTGCCCTGCCGCCGGAAGAAGCGCGCGCGCGGGCGCAGCAGCGCGGGCTGGCCGTTGACCCGGCCTGGGACCACCTGCTGATCACGCATGAAGTTTATGAAAAACTGATTGAACGCACGTTGCTCAAGCCGACTTTTGTGACGCGCCTGCCGCGGCAGTTGGTGCCCCTGGCCCGTTGCTGTCCCGACGACCCGGAACTGGCGGATGTGTTTGAACTGGTGATCAGCGGCATGGAAATCGCCCCGGGATACTCGGAATTGAACGACCCCCTGGAGCAGCGCCGCCGGTTTGCCGAACAGGCCGGCGCGGACGTCCAGCGGAAAGACGAGGATTTTTTGACGGCGCTGGAATACGGCATGCCGCCTGCCGGCGGGTTAGGCCTGGGGATTGACCGCCTGGTGATGGTGTTGACCGGGGCTGAAACCATACGGGATGTGATTCTCTTTCCCCAGTTGCGGGCGCAGGAAACGCCCGTTTAAATTGCTCGCGCCCGTATCCCCCGCCGGGGCCATGCGCCGACGGCATGCTGCAATCCGGAACCTGTTTGCGATGTATCTCCCATTTTCATTGTTTCTGGCGCTGAAGTACCTCAAGCCCAAGCGCACCTTCATTTCCGTGATATCGGTCATTTCCATGATCGGGGTGGTGCTGGGCGTGGCCGTGCTGGTGATTGTAATCGCCGTTATGGCCGGGTTTGACGATATGTGGCGGGAAAAAATCCTCGGCTTTGACGCCCATGTCACCGTGACGAGTCCGGCGGGCGTCATCGAGGATGCGGCGGCGGTGGCCGATGCCGTGCGCGCGGTGCCGGGCGTGGCGGGGGTGGCGCCGTACGTCCAGGGCCTGGTGTTCGTCCAGCATGCCGGGCGCGTGCATACGCCGCTGCTGCGGGGCATTGACGTGGAACGCGAAAAACAGGTCAGCCGCCTGCCGCAAAGCATGGTTGCCGGCGCCTTCGCCCTGGGGCCGGAAGACGTGATTATCGGCATGGAACTCGCCCGGCGCCTGGGATTGCGGGTCGGCAGCCGGATATTGCTCTATTCCCCGCAGCATTTCACGAGCGGCCGGGACGAAATCAGCCTGCCCGCGGAAATGACCGTCGCAGGTATTTTTGAAATCGGCATGTGGGAATACGATGTCGGGTTTGTGCTGGCCCCGCTCGGCGCGGCGCGGGAACTGTGCGGCCTGGAGCAGGGCGTGCATGCCCTGCGGGTCATGGCGCGCGACCCCTACCAGGCCGGCGCCGTCGCCGCGCGCATCGCCGCGCGGCTGGAGCGGGATTTCCCGGGGATGGAATGCCGCACCTGGATGGATTTGAACCGCCAGCTTTTTGACGCCCTGCGCGTGGAGAAACACATGATGTTTTTTCTGTTGATTTTCATCGTGCTGGTGGCGGCGTTCGGGTTGACCAATACGCTGATCGTCGAGGTGGTCCAGAAAACCAAGGAAATCGGCCTGCTCAAGGCCCTGGGGTTTTCCTCCGGCGCCATCATGTCCGTTTTTTTCTGGCAGGGCTGGATTCAAGGGGTGCTGGGCACGGGGCTGGGCATCGGACTGGGGATGCTGGTGCTGCGTTTCCGCAACGCCATCATGCGCGGACTGGCCGGCATGTTGAGCATGGAGCTTTTTCCCAAGGAGTTGTATCACTTGAGCGAAATTCCCGCCCGGGTAACCTTGCTGGATGTCGGAGCGGTGGCGGTTTTATCCCTGATTATCTGTACGCTCGCGGGTTTTATTCCCGCCTGGCGCGCGGCAAAGCTTGATCCCGCGCGCGCTTTAAGGTATGAATAAAAGGATGGAACAGGCGTCTGGCGCGGAGGAAATCCTGGCGGCGGCGGAGCATCTGCGCAAAACCTACACGCTGGGTCACGCGACGATCGAAGTGCTGCGGGATGTGAACCTGGAACTGCGGCGCGGCGAAAGCGTGGCGGTAGTCGGCGCCAGCGGCGCGGGCAAGAGCACGTTGCTGCACCTGCTGGGCGGTTTGGACCGGCCGTCGGGCGGACGCGTTTACTTTCAAGGGGAGGATATGTATGGACTGTCCGCCCGCCGGCGCAACATGCTGCGGGCGGCGCGGATCGGATTGGTGTTTCAGTTTTACCATCTGCTGCCGGAATTGGATGTGATGGAGAATGTCTGCCTGCCGGCCATGAACGCCCTCGCCGCCGGCCGCCTGGCGCCGGAAGCCGCCGCCGGCCGCGCGCGCGAATTGCTGGCCGCGGTAGGCCTGGAGAAGCGTTTGACGCATCTGCCGATGGAATTGTCCGGCGGCGAACAGCAACGGGTGGCGCTGGCGCGCGCCCTGATGAACCGGCCGGCCATTGTGCTGGCGGACGAGCCGACCGGGAATCTGGATCCGGCCACCGGCCGGCATGTGCTGGACGGGTTATTTGAGCTGGTTGCCCGGGAACGGCAGACGCTGATCATGGTGACGCACAACGCCGGCGTGGCGGCGCGTTGCCGGCGCGTTTTGGAGCTGCGGGAGGGCCGGTTGTGGCCGGCGCGGAATATGTTTGAACAAAAATAACCGGAACGGCTGCGGGCGCCGGCGCGGGGCGGCGCCCCCGCGCGCGGACTGGACCCCGGCCGGCCGGCACAAACGGGAGCAATGATGAAAATCTATATGAACGGCAGACTGGTGCCCGAAAAGGCGGCGAAAGTTTCGGTTTTCGATCACGGCCTGTTGTACGGCGACGGCGTCTTTGAAGGCATCCGCACTTACAACAACCGGGTGTTCATGCTGGCGGAGCATGTGGACCGGTTGTACCGTTCGGCCCATGCCATTGCCATGAATATCCCCATGACCCGCGCCGCCATGGCGCGCGCCGTGGTGCAGACCTGCAAGGCCAACCGCACGGCCAACGGTTATGTGCGCCTGGTCGTGACGCGCGGCGTGGGCACCCTGGGTTTGAATCCATACAATTGCCGCCGCCCGCAGGTGATCATCATCGCCGCCGGCATCCAGCTTTATCCCCGGGCGCTCTACGCCCGGGGATTGAAAGTGGTGACTTGCGGCACGCTGCGCAATCATACGGAATCGGTCAATCCCAACATCAAGAGCTTGAATTACCTCAACAACATTCTGGCCAAGATCGAAGCCATCAACGCCGGCGTGGAAGAAGTGGTGATGTTGAACACCCGCGGCTATGTCGCCGAAGCTTCGGGCGACAACATTTTCATCATCCGGGGCGGACGGTTGCTGACGCCGCCGGTCAGCGAAGGCGCGCTGGAAGGCGTGACGCGGAACGTCGTCATGGACCTGGCGCGGGAGCACGGACTGGACGTTCGCGAAACGCCCCTGACCAGGTATGACCTGTATAACGCCGATGAAATGTTTCTAACCGGCACGGCGGCGGAAATCATCAGCGTGGTGGAAATGGACCGCCGCAAAATCGGCGCCGGCCGGCCGGGCAAGCTGACCAACATTTTGACGGAGCGGTTTCACGCATTCGCTGCCGGGCATGGCGCGCCGATTGCGTAATGGGGGAGAATCAGTCCTATGATGTGCGAAGCTTGCGGCAAGCAGCCGGCGACGGTGCATCTGACCCAGATGGTCAACAACGAAGTGAAAAAGTTGCATTTGTGCGAGACCTGCGCCGCCGAGCATGGCCTGGATGTCAACGGCGCCATCTCGATCACGGATGTTTTGCTGGGGCTGGGCGGCGCCGGGGAAAAGGAAGAACAGGCCGACAAGGCCTGCCCGCATTGCCGGATGCGGCTGGAAGATTTCCGCAAGTCGTCCCGGCTGGGTTGCCAGCATTGCTACGAAGCTTTCGCCGCGGAGCTCGCGCCGCTGCTGGAGGCCATGCACCGCGGCGCCCAGCATGTCGGCAAACAACCCGCCGGCGCGGCGGGGAAAACGCCGGCCGCCGCCGCCCTGCTGGAATTGCGCAAGGAATTGCAGGCGGCCGTCAAGGCTGAAAATTACGAAATGGCCGCCCGCCTTCGCGACCGTATCCGCGATTTGGAAAGCGCCGGGCGCCGTCCGGCGCCGGGAACGGAGCCGCCGGCCGGTTGATCCCGGCGCGCCCATGCGCCTGGTGTGCCTTGGCGCGGAGCGCCGCCGGGCCGGATCCTGGAATTGAGAGCATATGCCTACGATTGACGACTTGATGAAACAACCCGGCGCCTGGCTGAAAGTCGGCAGCGACAATGCCGTGGTCGTCAGCAGCCGCGTGCGTCTGGCGCGCAATCTGGCCCACCGCCCCTTTCCGGGATGGGCGCCCGAAGTGATGTCGGTCCAGTTGTGGCAGGAAATGTCCGGGTTGCTGCCCGGCGTGCTGGGCGATCCCGCGCCGATGGTGCTGGAAATGTCGGCCTTGAGCCGGGTGGACCGCGGCGTCCTGGTGGAACGCCATCTGATCAGCCGGGATCTCTCGGCCGCCAAGGCCAAGGGCAGCGGGCTGGTGTTGCAGCGCGACGAGAGCATCGCCATCATGGTCAACGAAGAGGATCATCTGCGCCTGCAGGCCATGTCGCCCGGTTTGATGCTTCGCGAGCTGTGGCGCCGGATTGACGCCATTGACACCGCCATCGAACACCGGGTGCGTTACGCCTATTCCCCGCGCCTGGGCTATTTGACCGCCTGCCCCACCAACGTGGGCACCGGCATGCGCGCCAGCGTCATGCTGCATCTGCCCGGGCTGGTGTTGATGAATGAAATCAACAGCATCATCAAAGGCGTCAACAAGATCGGCCTGGCGGTGCGCGGATTATGGGGCGAGGGCACCGACGCCTCGGGCAATATGTTCCAGATTTCCAACCAGATGACCTTGGGCGAGCGCGAGGAAAACATCATCGGCCGGCTGGAGCAGATCGTGCTGGAGATTGCCGAGCATGAAAAAAACGCGCGCGCCCGCTTGTTGGAGAAGCGCGAAAACAACCTGCGCGACCACATCGGCCGGGCGCTGGGCATTCTGACCCACGCCTTTCTGCTCAATTCGCGGGAAACCCTGGACCTGCTTTCCGCTTTGCGGCTTGGCATCGACATGGGCCTTGTGGTAAACTGGAAAAAAACGGTGTTGGACGAATTGTTTCTGCTGATCCAGCCCGGCCATCTGCAGAAACTGGGCGGACGGCATATCGGTTCTGAAAAAAGAGATCTGGCGCGCGCGCGGCTGGTGCGGGAGCGACTGGCGCTGCGTCCATAGCAATCTTCGGTGAAAGGCGGAACGCATGATGAACGATTTTACACCGCGCGCGCAGCAGGTGATCCAGCTGGCGCGCAAGGAAGCGGAGCAGTTTAACCACCAGTACGTCGGCACGGAGCATTTGCTGCTCGGGCTCATCGCGCTCGGCGAAGGCGTGGCGGTCAACGTGCTGGAGCGGCTGGGGGTGGATCTGGATGCCCTGCGTCTGGAGGTGGAGAAATCCGTCGGGCAGGGCCCGGAAACCAAGGTGGCCGGCGCGCTGCCCCTTACGCCCCGCGCTAAAAAAGTGCTGGCGCTGGCCAAGAGCGAGGCGGGCGCCTTGAACCACAACTATATCGGCACGGAACATATACTGCTCGGACTGCTGCGCGAGGAAGAAGGCGTGGCGGCGCGCGTTTTGAAAAATCTCAATGTGGATATCGAGCGCGCCCGGATCGAGGTGCTCAAGGAATTGGACCCCAATTTCGACCCCGCGGAAACACCGCCGGCGCCCGCCGGCGGCGCTCCGGCCGGACGCCGCGCCGAAGCCAAGACCCCCGCCTTGAACGCCTTCGGGCGTAATCTGACGGAAATGGCGCGGAAAGGGGAACTGGACCCGGTGATCGGGCGCGCCGAGGAGACGCGCCGCGTGATCCAGATTCTCTGCCGGCGTACCAAAAACAATCCCGTGCTGATCGGCGAAGCCGGCGTCGGCAAAACGGCGATCGTGGAAGGTTTGGCGCAGATGATTGCCGATCAAGAGGTGCCCGAGCCGCTGATGGACCGCCAGGTGATCGCGCTGGACATGGCTCTCATGGTGGCGGGCACGAAATACCGCGGCCAGTTTGAAGAACGCATCAAGGCTGTGATGGACGAAATCCGCCACGCGAAAAACGTCATTCTCTTCATGGATGAACTGCATACGATCGTGGGCGCCGGCTCGGCGGAAGGCGCCATGGACGCCTCCAATATCATCAAGCCGGCGCTGTCGCGCGGCGAGTTGCAGTGCGTCGGCGCCACCACCATGAACGAATACCGCAAGTACATCGAAAAAGACGCCGCCCTGGAACGCCGTTTCCAGACGGTGCTGGTGGATGAGCCGACCGTGACGGAAACCGTCGCCATCATGCGGGGCTTGCGCGGGCGCTATGAAGAACACCACAAGGTCAAATTCAGCGATGCGGCCCTGGAAACCGCGGCGCGCCTGGCGGACCGCTACATCACCGGCCGCTACCTGCCGGACAAGGCGCTTGACGTGCTCGATGAGGCCGGCGCCCAGGCCCGGTTGACGCTGATGTCCCGGCCGCCCAGCCTGCGCAAGCAGGAAAAACACATCGCGGAATTGAAGGCCGCCAAGGACAAGGCGATCGAATCCCAGCAATTCGAGGAGGCCGCCAAATGGCGCGACCAGGAGCGGGCGGAACGCGAAAAACTGGAAAAAGCCCGCGAAAAGTGGCGACAGAGCCAGGAAAGCAAAATTCCTGTCATCCGGGAAAATGAAATCATGTCCGTGGTCTCCAAGTGGGTGGGAGTGCCCCTGGCGAAGATGGATCCCAAGGAAACCGTGCGCCTGCAACACATGGAACAGGAACTGGAAAAAACCGTCATCGGCCAGAGTGAAGCGGTGGCGGCGATTTCCAAGGCGCTGCGCCGTTCGCGCGCCGATTTGAAGGATCCGCGCCGTCCCATCGGTTCGTTCATTTTTCTCGGTCCTACGGGCGTGGGCAAAACCCTGCTGGCGCGGGCGCTGGCGGAATACATGTTTTCCGATCCGGACGCCTTGATTCAAATAGACATGTCGGAATACATGGACAAGTTCATGGTTTCCCGGATGGTCGGTTCGCCGCCGGGATATGTCGGACATGACGAAGGCGGCCAGCTGACGGAAAAAGTGCGGCGCCGGCCTTATTCCGTCGTCCTGTTCGACGAAGTGGAAAAGGCGCATCCCGACGTCATGCACGTCCTGCTGCAGGTGCTCGAGGAAGGCATGCTGACCGACAGCCTGGGCCGCCGCGTGAGTTTCCGCAACACCATCGTCATCATGACTTCCAATCTCGGGTCGGACTTCATTAAAAGCGGCGGCGGCCTGGGTTTCGGCCAACCCGACCGGCAGGCCGATTTCGAACGCCTGAAGACCATGATGCTGGATGAATCCCGCAAGGTGTTCCGGCCCGAACTGGTCAATCGCGTGGACGACCTCGTGGTCTTCCGGCAGCTGACGCGCGCGGATGTCGCGCGCATTCTGGATCTGGAACTGGCGAAATTGCGCCGCCGGGTGGCCACCCGCGACATTCAGATCGAGCTGGACGAAAGCGCCGCGGCGTTCCTGGTCGAGAAAGGGTTTGATGAAAAATTCGGCGCCCGGCCCCTGCGGCGCGCCGTGGAAAAATACCTCCAGGATCCGTTGGCCGAGGAAATGCTCGCCGGCCGGATCAGCGATGCTTCGCAGGTGCAGGTTGTCCGCGACGGCGAACGCCTGGCGTTTAAGACCGCGGCAACCGCGGAGCCGCCGGCGGCTCCGCCGGAAAATCAGCCCGTCCGCCGGCGCAAGCGGCGGGCCCGGCCGGCGGCAAAGTCATGATCGTCTGGGCGGTCAGGCAATTGGAAAAGGTTTTCGCGCGCATGCCGCGCGCAAACGCCATGCGCTGGGGCGCGGGCCTGGGGCGGCTGCTGGGGTCGGTGCTGCGCCTGCGCCGCCGCGAAGTCGTGCGGACCATCGCGCGTTGCTTCCCCGACCGCTCCGCGGCTGAAATCCGGGCCATTGCCGACGGCATGTACCGCAATTTCGGCCTGCTGCTGGTGGAAGTGCTCCGGTTTGGCCCGGCGGATCGCGGACGCCTGCGTGAATTGGTGGATCTGGAGGGCGAGAACTGTCTGCCGCGGGTGCTGGCGCAGGGCCGCGGCGCGCTGGTGCTGACTGCCCATATCGGCAACTTCGAACTGCTGTGCACCATGGCGCCGCTGTTCGGCGTGCCCCTGACGGTCATTACCAAAAACATCAAGCCGGCCGCTTTGAACCGGCACTGGGAACAGGCGCGGCGCCGGCTCGGCGTCAAGACCTTGCCCCCCCGCAATTCCTATCGCGCCTGCCGGCAGGTGTTGAAAAACAACGAAGTGCTGGGATTTGTCCTGGACCAGAACATGAAACGCAAGCACGGAATATTTGTGGAGTTTTTCGGCCGCCCGGCCTGCACTTCGCCGGGCTTGGCCTTCCTCAGCGCCCGCAGCCAGGCGCCGGTGGTGCCGGTCTTCATGCTCCGCCAGCCGGACGGACGGCACCGCGTGAAGCTGTTTCCGCCGCTGCCGCCGCCCGCGGATTGCGGGGCCGAAACCATCCGGGCAGCCACCCAGAACTACACCCGGGTGATCGAGGAAGTCATCCGCAGTTATCCCGAACAATGGACCTGGCTGCACCGCCGCTGGCGCACCCAGCCGCCGGAAGAACAGGCTGAATGATGAAGGCGGAAGTCCGGCAGCCTGGAAATTTCAACCGGTAAAGGCCCGCCCCTGCGTCTTAGCCATCCCGCAGCCTTTGCAGCATCCAGGCGATGCGCTGCCGCCAGGGATGCTGCAACCGGTAGCGTTCCGCCTGCAGTTCGCGCTCCAATTCCAAAAGCCGTTCGGCGCCGGCCGCCGCGCGCCGGCGGACGCCGGCGGGCAGGCCGGCCAGCAGGGAACGCATGATCAGCGCCTGATCCTGTTCGCGGGCGGTTACCGCGCCGCGGCTGATGGTGTTCGCGCCGTGCAGGCGGTAATCCAGCAATTCGCGATCGTGCAGATAGCGCACCCGCCCCGGCGCCGCCTGCATTGCCCGGAAAATATAATCGTAATCGTGAAGGTAATGCAGCGGCGCAAACTCGCCCACCGCGCGGGCCAGTTCCGCGTTCAGGAAAAGGTTGGACGTGCCGACCATCAGGTTGCCTTTTAAAAACGCGGTGTAAAGATCTCCGCAGTCGAAGTAAAACCGGCGGTTGCGTTCGTGCCAGGCGCGCCAGGGATGGCCGGCCGGCAGCGGCTGGCCGCGGGCGTCTACGGGCCGCACGTTGGTGAACAGGCAGGCTGCGCCGCTCCGGCCGCGCATTTCAGCCAGCACCGCCAGGCGTTCGGCGGGGTACACGTCGTCGGAATTCAAAATGGCGATCATTTCCCCGCGCGCCATGGCCAGGCCGCGGTTCAGAGCGTTGTAGGCATCCTGGTTGGATTGGCGCACGGCGCGGATGCGGTCGTCGTGGAAACCGGCGATCACATCCGGCGTGCCGTCGGTGGACCCGTCGTCCACAATGATCAGTTCCAGGCGGTTGTAGGTCTGGTTCAATACGCTGCCGATGGCGGCGCCGACAAACCGTTCGTGGTTATAGGCGGGAATGATTACGGATATCAATTCGGACGGATGGTTCATGGCGGATTGACCGGTTGCTGGACTTCCGCGGAGGATTCCCGCGGCGGCGGCGCCAGCTTGCGCAGGATAAACACGACTTCCCATCCGCGATGGCAGGCCAGTTCCAACCGCAACGGCAGGTTCAAGCCGCGCCGCAGATAAATCAGAATTTCCAGGATTTCCCATTCGGTCCAGGCATGGTAATGAATGGCATAATTGGCGCTCAGGTAGGATTCCACCTCGCGTCGCGCCGCTGCCGGATCGGTGATCTTGTTCGCCAGCCGCACGAATTCCTCGACGGCCGGCCGGCGCGACCATTCCGGCCCTTCCCGGAAATCCCGTTCGACGTGCGCGAAGGCGGTCACCGGCCGGTCCCTGTCGAAGGAATGGCGCATGTCCGGCACGGCGAGGACAAGAATCCCGTCCGGGCGGAGCACGCGCAGCATGTTGGCCAGGGCGCCGATGGGATTCTGGCAGTGTTCGAGAAAATGGTTGGCAATGACGAAATTCAGCTTGCCGTCGGGAAATGCAGCCAGGGTCTCGCCGTCGTCAATGATATCCACCCGCGCGAATTGGCCCGGGCCGAAATCAGGATATTGGCGGCGGAGTTCTTCCAGGGGCAGGCGGTCAACGTATTGGACGCGGGCGCCGGGCGGGATTTTGAGGGGATTGTGCAGCGCGCCGATCTCGATGCCTTGTCCGGACAGGTAGCGCCGCGCAATGCGTTCGCGCGCGAACGGGTCGGGCAGGATGCGCTTTAGCCAGGGGCAGATTTTCAGGGTTGCCCAGCCGCAATACACGATGAAACGCCTCATCTGGCAACCGTAATCCTCAATTGGTCGTATGCAATCGGGCCGGCGGGATAGTTCAGGCTGCCGTCCCGCTCGTCCACGGCGAAATAAAAATAATAGACGCTCTCCGGCAGCGTGTAATTGTCCAACACCGCCGTCGGCGGCAAATCAAACAGCGGCCCCTGATAAGCCGGACGGCAGGAGGCGAAATTGCCGTCAAACGCCGTCCAAAGCATGCCAGCATCCAGGTAATACCAGAGGTTTGCCCCGGCATCCCAGGCCACGACCCACCAATCGGCTTCCAGGCCGGGATAATCCATGGCGGCCAGTTCCACCTCCACGTGCAACGATGCGCCGCAGGGGAGCGCCAGGCTGCCCCGGACGCCGTTGCCACGGATGACGGGCGCGGGAAGTTGCGGCGCGGGCGGGCCGATGACCAGGGGAACCGGCGCATCGCGCGTCAATGTGCTGCCGCCGTCGGAAACCACGGCGCGGATGGTGTATTCGCCGGCCGGGACGGCGCCGGTGTGCCAGACGAAGGCCCCGGGTCCGGGCGGCTGGTTTTCCAGCCGGATAATTTCAGTGCCGGTGAATCCGCCGCCCGTGCCCTGGCCGTAAAAGAGCGTGATATCCAGCGCATCGCCTTCGGCGTCGCCGGCGAGCCACCGGATTTCGTAATGGTGGTTAGCCGGCGCGTTGGGCGCGCACAATTTGATCCAGTCCAGGCGCAACGGCATGGGCACGGAAGGTTCCATCGGGTGGAAGATGAAATAATTGACCGCGGGCACGTTGGTCCAGCCGGCGCTCGGCGGCGCGTTGCGGGTTTCCAGCAGCGCGGCATCCCACAAGTCCACGGTGTATTCGTTCCAGCCTTCATGCAGGATCAAATCCTTGGTGTAGGACTGGTCCAAGGCAAAGTCCGTGTACACCCATTGCCAGCGCGCCACACCGCCCAGGATGTGGGCGCGCTCGTGGAAATTGTCAAAATCGGATGACGGGTAAGCCGATGGATCGAACTGCATGCGGAACGTCAGGTAGCGGTAACTGGCAGTGGGGATGGGGGCCGCCAGGCCGTCGGGCCGCCTCAGGCTCAGCGCAATCTGCGGATCGCCGTTGGTGGTGACGGCCGAAAATATGCCGTTGTGGAATGCCCCGCCGGCGAGGCCGGTTGTGCGGCCGGCGTCAATATCCCCGGCATTGCTCATGTCCCAGGGATTGCTGCGTTCCGCGGCCGCAAATTCGACGCCGCTGGTAAACGACGGCGCTGTGAAGGCGAATGTCGGGCGCGCGTTGATCCGGATCGGGGGCGTGTAAGCGCTGCGCGCCAGCACGTCAAAACCGCTGCCGGTATCCAGCACGGCCTTCAAGTACAGGTAATATTCGCCCGGCGGCAGGGCGCCGGCGTGGAACTCCAAACCGCCGTCGTTGGCGATGCCCGACAGGAATAGGTCGCCGGGATCGTCAAGGTTGTTGGTGGCGACGTAAAGTTGCAGGGAAACCCGGTTGGTTTCCGGGTGCAGGTCGGATGCGGTCCAGGCCAGGGGAATGCGGGTGGCCGGATCGGACCGGTACAGACGAATCCAATCCAGGGCGTACTGCATGCCCCGGCGGACGTTCAGCGACGGTACGATATAAAATCCGTAAATGACGCCGGCCCAGGCGCCGCCGCCCGCCGGCCTGTCCCAGTACGGCAGACAATCATCACCGAAACCGGCGCCGGTCAGGTCCAGGTCGTAAATCCGGAAGCCACCGGGGTCGGGCACTTCCAGGTTAGAGCCGGAAGCCCGCGAGTAGTCGCCGTCAAAAAAAACCAGGTAATTGTTTTCGCTGACTGGCCTGGCCGTAGTCCCAAGGAGATCGAGGACCAAGTCACTTATCCACTTTCGGTCAACCTGCAGGGGTTGGCCGGAGTGAAAGCGGTTCGGGCGACGAGCGAGTTTGGCTTTTCGATGCTGAACATCATCTTCGAGGAAGACATCGACTTCTATTTCGCTCGGCAGCGCGTGTTGGAAAAGCTGTCGGTTGCAGCGACCTTTCTACCAGACGATGTCGACCCCTACTTGGCTCCCGACAGCACCGCCCTCGGGCAAATCTACTGGTACACAGTCGAGGGGGATGGGTACGACATCGGTCGGTTGCGG
>JAXGSX010000051.1:0-15562 GCA_040775225.1 Kiritimatiellia bacterium
TCCATGTGATTTTGGATGACGGCCGGCAGGAAAAATAGTCCATTATAAAGGAGACTGGCACTTGGGACAGAAGGTCAATCCTATCGGTTTGCGCGTCACGGTTAACAAAAACTGGCGTTCGCGCTGGTATGCCGGCAAGCGCGAGTTCGGCGACTGCTTGCACGAGGATATCAAAATTCGGAAAATTGTGCGGGAGCGCCTGGAGAATGCCGCCGTGCCGGATGTGTTGATCGAGCGCTACGCCAACCGGGCGCGCGTGACGATTTACACCGCCCGTCCCGGCGTGGTGATCGGCCACAAGGGCCAGGACGTTGAAAAGCTGCGCGAAGAACTGGCCAAGATGACCGGGCGCGAGATTTACATGGAAATCAAGGAAATCCGCGTGGCGGATTTGAACGCCCAGTTGGTGGCCGAAAACATCGCCGTGCAGATGGAACGCCGGGTTTCCTTCCGCCGCGCGATGAAAAAGGCGATGAAGGCCGTCATGGACCAGCGGGCGCTGGGCGTGAAGGTGGCCGTGGCCGGACGCCTGGGCGGGGCGGAACTGGCGCGCCGCGAGATTTACAAGGAAGGCCAGGTGCCGCTGCACACCCTGCGGGCCTGCATTGATTATGGTTTTGCCGAAGCCCGTACCGTGGCCGGCAAGATCGGCGTGAAGGTTTGGATTTGCAAGGATCCGGAAGCGGAGCCTGCCAGCAGGGGAGGGTATCGCCGTGCCGCTAATACCTAGTCGGGTCAAATATCGCAAGGTTCAGCGCGGCAGCCGCAAGGGGCGGGCGACCGCCGGCGACACCTTGGCCTTCGGCGAATTCGGACTGCAAGCCTTGGATCGCGCCTGGATCAAATCCAACCAGATCGAAGCCTGCCGCGTGGCGATTAACCGCAACTTGAAACGCAAGGGCAAGGGCGTGCCGGAATTCTGGGTGGCCGTGGTCAAGGATGGGCGCATGTTGTTTGAAGTGGGGGGCGTGCCGGAGCGCATGGCGCGCGAATCACTGCGCCTGGCGGCTTCCAAGTTGCCGATCCCCACGCGCTTTGTCATGCGCATGCCGGGAGGTTAAGCCGCACTATGAAAGCAAGCGAAATCAGGGATTTATCGCCGGACGAGATCCGCCAGAAAGCGGCGGAACTGGAGAAGGAATATTTTGAACTGCGTAAGGTTAAGGCCACGGGCAAACTGGAAGACCCCCTGCGGTTGCGCCGGATGCGCCGCGACCTTGCCAGGGTGCAGACGGTTTTGAACGCGGCCAAGTGAACAAAGGGAAGAATATGCCGGAAGATGCCAAGAGGCGCGGCAAGCGCAAAACACGGGTGGGATTTGTCATCAGCGACGCGATGCGTAAAACGATCGTCGTGCGCGTGGAGCGGCGCATACGCCATCCGCTGTATGGCAAGGAAATGCGGGTTTCCAACAAGCTGTACGCGCATGACGAACAGGGCGCCGCCCACGTCGGCGACCGCGTGGAAGTGATGGAAACGCGGCCGGTAAGCCGCTTGAAACGCTGGCGGCTGCTGCAGGTTTTTGCAAAACACGCGCCGGCCAGGCAGGCGTAAGCGGCCGGGCCGACGCGCCGCCGCCGGCGGATGCTGACGAGGTAAAAGACATGATTGCAGAAGAAACATGCTTGGATGTGGCCGACAACACCGGCGCCCGGAAAGTGAAGTGTTTCCGGGTGCTGGGGCAGCGCAAGCGCTACGCCGGGGTGGGGGACCTGATCAAGGTCGCCGTGCGCGAGGCGCAGCCGCGCGGTCTGGTGAAAAAGGGCGAAGTGCGCCTGGCGGTGATCGTGCGCACCAGCAAATCCCTGCGCCGGCCGGACGGTTCGCTGATACGTTTTGACAGCAATGCCGTCGTGCTGGTGGATGACAAGATGAATCCGCTGGGGACCCGTGTGTTTGGCCCGGTGGCGCGCGAACTGCGCGACCGGAACTTCGCCAAAATCATTTCGCTGGCGCCGGAGGTTTTGTAATATGGGGTCAAAATTGCATCTGAAGCGGGACGATGTGGTGGTCGCCATTGCCGGCGGCGCCGCGGCGGGCAAGCGCACCGGCAAGGTTCTGCAGGTGCTGCCAGGCAGCGGCCGGGCGGTGGTCGAGGGGTTTAATTTTGTGCGCAAGACGGTGCGCAAGTCGCAGGATCTGCCCAACGGGGATATCATCCGCCGGGAAGCCCCGGTGGCGCTGTCGAATTTGCAGCTTTATTGTCCGGATTGCAAAAAAGGGGTGCGCATTGCCCGCGTCCGCGACGAAAAAGGGCGTCCCGCCCGCAAATGCCGCAAATGCGGGCACATGTTTTAACAGGCGGAAATTATGGCGAGATTGAAAGAAAAATACAGCAAGGAAGTGGCGGCCGCGCTCAAGCAGCAGCATGGTTACAAGAACCCCATGCAGGTGCCGCGCCTGACCAAGATTGTGGTCAACATGGGGGTGAATTCCTCCGTGGACAAGGATGTTTTCAAGAGTCTGGTGCAGGACCTGACGCGCATTACCGGGCAGAAACCGGTGGTATGCAAGTCCCGTAAAAGCATTGCCAATTTCTACCTCCGCGCCGGCATGTCGGTGGGCGCCAAGGTTACCCTCCGCGGCGCCAGGATGTACGAGTTTTTCGACCGCCTGGTGAATATAGCGCTGTCGCGGCTCCGGGACTTCCGCGGCGTTTCGCCGAGCGGTTTTGACGGGCGCGGGAACTATACTTTGGGCCTGCGGGAACAAATGGTGTTTCCGGAAATCAATCCGGACGATGTGAAGAAGGTCCAGGGGATGGATATTACAATCAACACCACCGCCGCCTCCGACGCGGAGGCGCGCGATCTGCTCCGGCTGATGGGAATGCCGTTTGCCGGATCCGGGACGAATTGAAACAGGGAGGAAAGTTCACTTGGCTAAAACTTCATTAATCGTCAAGTCCAGCCGGCCGCCGAAGTACAGCAGCCGGCGCTACCGCCGCTGCCGCAATTGCGGACGGCCCCGGGCCCATTTGCGCAAGTTTCAGTTGTGTCGAATTTGTTTCCGGGAAATGGCGTCTACCGGACAGATTCCGGGTGTGATCAAGGCCAGTTGGTGAAGCCTTTGCGGTGGACGCATATTCTTTAAGGTTGGTGCAAATGAATCAGACAGATCCGATTGCTGACATGTTGACGCGCATCCGCAATGCCAACGCCGCGCGGTTGGAATCCGTGGAATTGCCTCATTCCAAAATGAAGGCGTCCGTGGCGCGTATTTTGAAACGCGAAGGTTTTATCCGCGATTACGTGGCCGAAGGCGGCGGCGCGCGCCGGGTGCTGCGGCTTTATCTCAAATACACCGCGGAACGCGAGCCGGTGATTCGCGGTTTGCGCCGTGTCAGCCGGCCGGGATGGCGGCGCTACGTTAAGGTGGGCGGACTGCCGCCGATCATGCGCGGCGCCGGCCTGGCGATGGTCAGCACTTCGCGCGGTCTATTGACCGACCGCGAGGTGCGGAGCATGGGCGTCGGCGGCGAGTGGTTGTTGACGGTTTGGTGAGCTTTTCACGGGAGGGTGTGATGTCAAGAGTCGGGAAACAGCCCGTGCCGGTGCCGGCAGGCGTGGAAGTCAAGACGCAGGACGGCGCGGTTGCGGTCAAAGGGCCCAAGGGCGCTTTGCAATTCAAATTGCCCGGGGCTTTGCGGGTCGCGGTGGCGGAAGGCAAAGTGGTCGTGCAGACCGCCGCGCCGGACGCCGGCGCCTTGCAGGGAATGGCGCGCTCGATGATCGCCAACATGATCGCGGGCGTCACCCGCGGCTATTCCAAGGATTTGGAAATCCAGGGCGTGGGCTTCAAGGCCGCGGTTCAGGGCCGCCAGGCCACCTTTGCGCTTGGTTCTTCGTCCCCCGTGGTCATGGCGATACCGGACGGCATCGAAATCAAGGTGACCGACGGCGTTAACCTGACTGTCAGCGGCGCCGACAAGCAGCAGGTTGGCGACGTGTCCGCGCGCATCAAGGATTTTTACCCGGCGGAGCCGTACAAAGGCAAAGGCATCCGCTTCAAGGGCGAATATGTCCGCCGCAAGGCTGGCAAGACCGTGGCTTAAGGTGATGGCATGAAAATTAAAAACCGTTTGGATTATCGGAAACGCCGGCATTTGCGGATTCGCAAGAAAATTGTGGGGTCGGCGGCCTGTCCGCGCATGTGCGTGTCGGTTTCACGCCGCCATATGTGCGTGCAGTTTCTGGATGACTTGTGCGGGCGCACGCTCGCGGCTTGTTCGACCGTGCAGGCGCCGGACGCTGGCCACAATCTGGAAACCGCCAAGCAGCTGGGCGCGCGCGCCGCGGAAGCCGCCCGGGCCTGCGGAATCATCCAGGCGGTTTTCGATCGCGGCGGCCACGCCTATCATGGCCGGATTAAAGTAATCGCCGATGCGGCGCGGGAGGCGGGAATCAAGTTATGAGCGTTGAAACCATTGACAAAAAAATGCAGGATAATTTTTCCGATGAAATCGAATCCGCCGGCGGCGATTTTGAGGAATATGTCGTCCGGATCAACCGCTGTTCAAAGGTGGTCAAGGGCGGACGCCGCTTGAGTTTCAGCGCGGTGGTGGTGGTCGGCGACCACCATGGCCGCGTGGGAGTGGGGCTGGGCAAGGCGAATGAAGTCGCCGACTCCATCCGCAAGGGCGGCGATATCGCGCGCAAGTCCATGTTTGCCGTCAAGTTATACGGCAAAACCATTCCGCATGAAGTGTGCGGCGAATTCTGCGGCGCCAAGGTGCTGTTGCGCCCGGCGGTGGAGGGTACGGGCGTCATTGCCGGCGGCGGCGCGCGCGCGGTGCTGAACCTGGCCGGCGTGCATAACATCCTGGCCAAATCCCTGGGCAGCAACAACAAGTGGAACGTCGTGCATGCCACGATCGCCGCCCTGAAGATGCTGCGCACTCGGGAGGAATGCGCGGCCATGCGCGGGGTTGATTTGAGCGGCGCCGCTGCGGCGGCCGCAGCCGCGCCGTCGGCGTAAAATTTGGGGGAGGAATCTGAGCATGTTGGGTTTAAATGTCATGCGGAATGTCGGCGGCGCCCGGCGCGCTAAAATGCGCGTGGGCTGCGGCAGCGGGTCGGGCAAGGGCCGGACTTGCGGGCGGGGGCACAAGGGGCAGTATGCCCGTTCCGGCCACAAGCACAAGGCGGGATTTGAAGGCGGCCAGATGCGGCTGCTGCGCCGTATTCCGAAACGCGGCTTTAATAACCGGGCGCACAAGCGGGTGTTTAACCTGGTGTCCGTGGGACGCCTGGCCCGTTTTGCCGACGGCGCGGAAATCACTCCTGCGGTGTTGCGCGAGGCCGGCTTGGTGCGGCAGCATGGCGCCGGTTGTGCGGGGCCGGTAAAGATTTTGGGCGCCGGCGAACTGCCGCGCAAACTGACGGTGCAGGCGCATGCTTTCAGCCGTGCCGCCGAGCAGAAAATTGCCGCCGCCGGCGGCACCTGCAAGGTAATTGGTGAATAAATATTATGCTTTCCGCTTTTGTAAATTCATTCAAGGTTGAAGAACTGCGGCGGCGTCTGCTTTTTACCTTCGGCCTGGTTTTTGTATGCCGCATCGTCAGCGCCGTTCCCACGCCGGGCGTCAACGCCGCGGAACTGCAGAACCTGGTGCAGCACATTTCCAACCAGGTGGGCGGCGGCTTGATCGGGCTGGTGGACCTGTTCAGCGGGGGCGCCATGAGCAATTGCGCGGTGGGCGCGTTGGGGATCATGCCCTACATCAGCGCTTCCATCATCCTGCAATTGATGACGGCGATCGTGCCCGCCCTGGAGCGGCTGGCGCGCGAAGGCGATGTCGGGCGCCAGAAAATCACCCAGTACACGCGCTATCTGACCCTGGGGCTGTGCCTGGTCCAGGGGTATGCCATGGCGGTGGCTTTGCAGAATCCCGAGGCCTTGTTCGGCCAAACCATGGGGCCGATTGTGGATATGCAATCCGTCTGGGGGTTCCGCCTGCTGACGGTGGTTACCATGACGACCGGCACGATGCTGATGATGTGGCTGGGAGAACAGATGACCCAGAGCGGGGTCGGCAACGGCATTTCACTGATCATCACGATCAACATCATCAGCCGCCTCCCGGGCGCTGTGCAGGCCACGGTGCGTATGTTCAAACCCGTGGGCGGGGGCGCGGCGCAGTTTTCCGTGTTTCACCTGGTGGGCCTGCTGATCATGCTGTTCCTGGTGGTGGCCGGCACGATTGCCGTCACGCAGGCGCAGCGGCGGATTCCCGTGCAATACGCCAAGCGGGTGGTCGGCCGCAAGGTTTACGGCGGACAAAGCACCTACATGCCCTTGCGCGTGAATTATTCCGGCGTCATGCCGATTATTTTCGCTTCCGCCATCCTGATGTTCCCGCAGAAAATACTGGAAATGCTGCCGGGAGATTTTTTCAAGCATCTTTCGGTTTATTTCCACATGGAACGCCCGCTTTACCTGATCCTGTACGGATTGATGATCCTGTTTTTTTCTTATTTCTGGGTGGCCACCGTGTTTAATCCCGTGCAAATCGCCGACGACCTGAAGAAAGCCGGCGGGTACATCCCCGGCATCAGGCCGGGCACGCCCACCGCGGAGTTCCTGGACCGCACCATGACGCGGATTACGCTGGCCGGCGCCATTTTCCTGACCGTGATCGCGGTGCTGCCGACGATGATGGCCAGGCAGTTCAGCATTCCCTGGCTGGTGGCGTCCTTTTTCGGCGGCACAAGCATTCTGATTATCGTGGGGGTTATGCTGGACACCATGCGCCAGGTTGAATCGCACCTCATCATGCGCCATTACGACGGTTTCCTGAAGAAGGGTAAATTGCGGGGGAGGCGCTGATGGGCATTCGGGCCATTGTTTTACTGGGCGCGCCCGGCGCCGGCAAGGGCACGATGGCGGAAGCCATCAAGACCGCCATGACCGTTACGCATATCGCCACGGGCGACATGCTGCGCGAAGAAGTCAAAAAAGCTTCCCCGCTCGGCCGCGAAGCGGCGGGATATATGCAGCAGGGACGCCTGGTGCCGGACGACCTGATCGTGCGCATGGTCATGGAACGGCTGGCGCGCGGCGGCGGGGACAACATGCGCTGCATGTTTGACGGCTTCCCGCGCACCGTGGCTCAGGCCGAATTGCTTGACCGCAATTTTGACATCCAAAAGGCCGAACTCCTGGCAGTCCTGCTGCTGGAAGTCTCGCCGGAGGTATGCATGGAAAGGCTGACCGGACGGAGAGTTTGCCGGCAATGCGGCGCCAATTATCACCTGCGCAATATTCCGCCGCGGCGGGCGGGAGTCTGCGACCGGTGCGGCGGGGAATTGTACCAGCGCCCGGACGACATGCCGGAAACCATCGGCAAGCGCCTGGATGTTTTCCGGCAGCAGAACGCGGGACTGCTCGATTATTATGAGCGTCAGGGTAAATTGACGCGCCTGGATGCGGGGGGCGAGCGCGACGCCACGCTGGCGGAGGCGCTGCGGATTCTGGCGGAACGCGGTTTTTGAAATGATAATTATTAAGGATTCCGGGGAATTGGCGCGCATGCGCGCCGCCGGACGGGCCACCGCCCGGGTTTGCAGGCAAGTTGCCCGGAACATTGCGCCCGGCATGACCACGCGCGACATTGACCAGTTTGCGTCGCGTTTGATGGCGGACATGGGCGTCCAAAGCGCTTTTTTGGGTTACCGGGGATACCCGGGGGCCATTTGCGTATCGGTGAACGAGGTGGTGGTGCACGGCTTGCCGGGCGAGCGGCGCATCCGGCCCGGGGACATCGTCAGTATAGATGTGGGCGTGGTCGTGGACGGATATGTCGGCGACATGGCCACTACCGTCGCGGTGGGCGTAGGCGATGCGGAAGTGCTGCGGCTGCTGGCCACGGCGGAAAAAGCGCTGCATGCCGGCATTGCTAACGCTTGCGCGGGGAGGCGCCTGGGGGATGTGTCGCATGCCGTGGAAAAGACCTCCGTGGAGGCCGGATTCAACGTGGTGCGGGAGTTCGTCGGCCATGGCATTGGCCGGCAGATGCACGAGGATCCGCAGATTCCGAATTTCGGGCGGCCCGGCCAGGGACCGTTGCTGCGCAGCGGCATGACGTTGGCCATTGAGCCGATGGTGAACATGGGGGCGGCGGCGGTGGAAGTGCTGGATGACGGCTGGACTGTGGTGACGCGGGACCGCCGGCCGTCGGCGCATTTTGAGCACACGGTGGCGGTAGGCGAAGGCGGGGCGGAAATTCTGACCAGGTTGGACGGCTAGATTTGACTTGGCGGAAAAGTTTGCTATAATGACGGTTTATTTCATTACTTTTGATCGGGAGACGGCGGGATGAAAGTCAGAAGTTCAGTCAAACGCATTTGCGAACGGTGCAAGATCATCCGGCGCAAGGGGGTGGTGCGGGTCATTTGCACCAATCCGCGCCACAAACAACGGCAAGGATAGGAGTGAGACATGCCTAAAATTCTTGGCATTGACATACCCGGGAAGAAACCCGTGGTTTACGCATTGCGTTATATTTACGGGGTGGGCTTGACCCGCGCCCAGCATATTGTCGCCTCTTTGAAAATTGATCCCGCCAAGCGCGCGGACGATTTGACCGGCGACGAATTGACCAGGATTACCGGGGTGCTGCAGGAAAAATACGTGCTGGAAGGAGATTTGCGCCGGGAAGTCGCCCAGAATATCCGGCGCTTGATCAGCGTCGGAACTTACCGCGGTCTGCGGCATCGGCGCGGTTTGCCGGTGCGCGGCCAGCGCACGCATACCAACGCCCGGACGCGCAAGGGCGTGCGCAAGACCGTGGGCGTGGTGCGCGGCCGCGAGGCGCGTTCGGACGCGCGTTCGGCGACAAAGTAAATTTGCATTAGCGGCATAGGTGGAGGAACCTGAGAACATCATGGCAAAGGATAATCCAAAGGCGGAAGAAGCGGTGAAGGGCAAACCATCCGACGAGGCGGCGCCGGCGCCGGCAGCCCCGGCGGCCGAGGCGGCGGCAGCGGAAGGTTCCGCCAAACCGGCCGCCGCGCGGCGCAAGGGCATGCGGGCCGTTTCCTCGGGCATTGCGCATATTAACGCCACATTCAACAACACGCAAATCGCGATCACCGACATGAAGGGCGCCGTGCTGGCCTGGAGCAGTTCCGGCCGCATGGGGTTCAAAGGCACGCGTAAAAGCACGGCGTATGCCGCCACGGTGGTGGCGCAGGATGTGGCCCGGCAGGCCGCCGGGTATCGCATGCATGAAATGGAAGTGCGGGTGCAGGGGCCGGGCGCCGGCCGGGAATCGGCCATCCGGGCGCTGCAGGCGGCGGGGTTTGCGGTTACGGTCATCAAGGATGTCACCCCCATCCCGCATAACGGTTGCCGGGCGCGCAAGCGGCGGCGGGTATAATTTAATCACAGGAAGGGGCGGTACATGGGTAGATATAATGGTCCGGCCTGCCGTATCTGTCGGCGTGAAGGCATGAAGTTGTTTCTGAAGGGCGAGCGGTGCAACATGGCCAAGTGCGCCATGGAAACCGGGCGCGGAGTTCCCGGAATGCACGGCATGCAGCGGTCGAAACCGTCGGATTATGCCCGCCAGTTTCGCGAGAAGCAGCGTTTGCAGAGATTTTACGGGTTGCAGGACGGCCAATTCCGCCTGGTGTTCAGCCGTGCGGCGCGTTCCCAGGGGGTGACCGGCGAGGCCTTGCTGCAGGCATTGGAAATGCGGTTGGACAACCTGGTTTACCGACTGGGTTTCGCCGCCAGCCGGCGCTCCGCCCGGCAGTTGGTCCGGCATCGCCACGTGGCGGTCAACGGGCATACGACGGATGTGCCTTCCATGACCTTGAAGGCCGGCGATACGGTCGCCGTGCGGGACAATCCGCGCAGCCGCGGTTTGGCGCAAAAGGCCCTGGAGGCAGCGCAGGGACGGACGCTTTCCCCCTGGCTGGCTCTGGATCCCGCCGCCTTCAGCGGTTCCGTGGCGCGCATTCCCACACGGGATGAAATTGCGCCGCTGGTCAATGAGCAGTTGGTGGTGGAGTTGTGTTCCAAGTAACGCGCGTCGCCGGAATATTTTTTGGAGAGGTGAAAGACCATGACGGTTAAGATTGGCAGATTTGAGATGCCCAAGCGGGTGGTCAAGGAGCAGAGTTCGGCCACCGGCACGTATGCCCGCTTCACGGCAGAACCGTTTGAGCCGGGATACGGCCGCACGGTGGGCAACAGTTTGCGGCGGGTGCTTCTTTCGTCGCTGGAAGGCGCCGCCATTTCTTCGGTGAAAATCGCCGGCGCGCACCATGAATTCTGCGCCATTCCCGGCGTCGTGGAAGATGTTACGGACATCATCCTCAACCTGAAAAAAGTGCTGTTCCGCAGTTTCACCCGCGAACCGCAGCGCCTGACCATCAGCGCCAAGGGTCCGGGCGAGGTTACGGCGGCCGATATTTCAGCTTCGCATCTGCTGGAAGTGCTGAATCCCAAGCACTTTATCGCCACTTTGGCGCAAGACGGCAAATTTGAGGCGGAAATTGAAGTCAGCCTGGGGCGCGGCTTTGTGCCCGCGGATTGGGGCGACAAGAAAGACGCGGAAATCGGCATCATTCCGATTGATTGCGTTTTTTCGCCGGTGCGCCGGGTAAACTTCACCGTCGAAAACATCCGCGTAGGCCGCCGCACGGATTACGACAAATTGGTGCTGGATATCTGGACGGACGACCGTTTGACGCCGGACGAGGCGTTGACGCGGTCGGCCATGATCATGCGCCATCATCTCGACGCGTTTGTCAATTTCACGGACGACCTGCTGGAGTTCGAGCAGACGGACAACCTGGTGGACAAGGAGCGCGAGGAACTGCGCCGCAAACTCAACATGAGCGTCAATGAAATCGAACTCAGTGTGCGCGCGGCCAACTGCCTGAACAACGCGAATATCCTGACGGTCGGGCAACTGGCCCAGAAGACCGAGGCGGACATGCTGAAATACCGCAATTTCGGCAAGAAGTCCCTCCAGGAAATTGTGCAGAAATTGCAGGAGATGGGAATCAGCATGGGATCTGCATTTGACCCGGAATTGCTGAAGCCCCCCGCTCAGGCGGAAACAAAGTAAACATTGCATTTGACGGACAAGGTGTGTTATGCGACATCAGGTAGTGACGACAAAATTCGGCCGTTCAACGTCGCACCGCGAGGCCATGCTGGCTGCGGTGGTTTGCGGCTTGATTACGGAAAAACGCGTGCAGACCACGCTGCCAAAGGCGCGGGCCGCCCGGCGCCTGGCTGAGCGCATGGTGACGCTGGGCAAACAGGGCACGCTGGCCGCGCGCCGCCGCGCCGCCGCCGTGCTGCGCCGCCCGGCCCCGGTGAAGCAATTGTTCGAGGAGATCGCTCCCAAGTGCGCCGACCGGGCCGGCGGTTACACCCGGATTGTCAAGTTGCAAAGCCGCCGCAGCGACGGCTCCTCCATGGCATTGCTGGAATGGGTTGACGTCGCGCATGTCAGCCGCAAAAAGCCCGAGAAAACCACCGAAGAAAAACCCGGCAAGACGGCCTGATCCGCGGTTATGCCAAAATTCAAATACACGGCAACTGACGCGCAAGGCGCGGAAAAAACCGGTGTGATTGATTCAGTCAACCGCGCCGCCGCGCTGGCCAAACTGCGCGAAGGCGGACTGTTCCCCTCGCGGATCGAGGAAACGGCATCGCCGAAATCCGGCCCTGCGGCCAAGGCCGCCCCCGCGGCAAAACGCGGCGGCGGGCTGAACATGGAAATCAAGATTTCCATGCCCAAATTTCTCCGCCGCGTAAAGAAAAAACAATTGATGGTTTTCACGCGGCAGTTGGCCACCCTGATCGACGCCGGAGTGCCGTTGCTGCGGGCCCTGCAGATTCTCGAAAAGCAGGAAACGCATGGCGGGTTGAAAGCCATGATCGGCGAGATGTGCGATTCGGTCGAGGGCGGCTCGCCTTTCGCGGAAGCGTTGGCGCAGCATCCCCGGAGTTTCGACAGGCTGTTTGTCAACATGGTGCGGGCGGGCGAAATCGGCGGCGTGCTGGCGGTGACGCTCAACCGGCTGGCGGAATTCATTGAAAAAGCCGAAAAAATCAAGACGAAGGTCAAGGGGGCCATGGTTTACCCGATCGTCGTTTTGATCATGGCCCTGGGGATCACCGGGTTCCTGATGGTGGTCATCATTCCGAAATTCACGGAAATTTTCCGCGATTTGCTCAAAGGCGCGGAAATGCCGGCCCTGACCCAGTTCGTCGCCAATGCCAGCGATACGCTGATCCACCGTTTTCCGCTGGTGCTGGGGGTGGTGGCCGGCGTGGTGGTTTTGTTCAAACTGGTGGGTGTGACCAAGTGGGGGCGGTTTCTCCTGGACAAGTTGGCCCTGAACATGCCGGTGGTCGGCGGGTTGCTGAGCAAAGTCAGCATTTCGCGTTTCACGCGTACCCTGGGCACTTTGATGAGTTCCGACGTGCAGATTCTGCAAGCGCTGAATATTGTCCGGGACACCGCCGGCAACATGGTGGTGGCCCGGGCGATCCAATCCGTGCATGACAGCGTCAAGGAAGGCGAGTCCGTGGCCGCCCCCATGGAAAATTCGCGCGTTTTCCCATCCATGGTGGTGAGCATGGTCATGGTTGGCGAGGAAACCGGCCGGCTGGCCGAGATGTTGGTTAAAATCGCCGACAGCTACGACACGGAAGTGGATGCGGCGGTGGACGGATTGACTTCGATCATCGAGCCGGTACTGATCATCTTCCTGGCCGTGGTGGTGGGGACGATCGTGGTCGCCATGTTCATGCCGCTGATTGACATCATCTCCAATTTGCAGGCCTAGATCGGAGGGGCCGGCCGGCGGCAGCGCGCGGCGCCGGCCGCAAGGTTCGCCCGCTGTGCCGGCCTGATCCGCGGGACGGCGAATTATGAATGCCGGCAAACTCGGACTGGATTTTTTCCGGCGCCAGGATGTGGCGCGCATCGGCCGGGAATTGATCGGTAAAATGCTTTGCACCCGGATCGGCGGCGCGGCGGTCACGGCCGGAATGATCGTGGAAACGGAAGCGTATGGCGGCGCCGACGACCGGGCGTCGCATGCATTTAACGGCCGGCGCACGGCGCGCACGGAAGTCATGTACCGCGCCGGCGGAGTGGCCTACGTCTATTTGTGTTACGGGCTGCATTGCCTGTTCAATGTTATCACCAATCGCGAAGACATTCCGCATGCGGTGCTGGTGCGCGCCGTCGAGCCGCGCCGGGGGATAGCCGACATGCTGCGGCGGCGCGGCCGGGCGCGGATGGACCGCGCCCTGGCCGGCGGGCCGGGCGCGCTCAGCCGGGCGCTCGGCATATCTTTGCAGCATAACGGCGCGAGCCTGGCCGGCGATGTAATCTGGATGGAAGCCGGCGCGCCGGTGGCGGCGGCGCGGATATGCAGCGGGCCGCGGATCGGCGTGGATTACGCGGGGGCGGATGCCCGGCGGCCCTGGCGGTTCAGTTTGCGCGGCAGCCCATGGGTCAGCCGCCCGGAGCCGCAGGATAAACCGGGCGGCCCGGACGGCGCTTGAAAGTTTGCGGAAAATGGAATGCTAAACCTGGCAGCGGGCGATGTTGCGACGCGCCGGCCCGGCTGCTTTGAATGCGGGCGCGGAGACCCGCCCGGGAGAGGATATGGAATCAAACTTGACGGCTGACGTAAACGCGGCGCCGGATCGGCCGCGCGAAGCTTGCGGGCTTTTCGGCGGCTTCGGCCTGCCGCAGATTTCCCCCCTGATTTACCAGGGTCTTTTTTCATTGCAGCACCGCGGGCAGGAAGGCGCGGGCATGGTGGTCAGCGACGGCATCCACGTGCGCTCCTGCAAGGGCCAGGGGCTGGTCAACGATGTTTTTCAGAATGATGCCTGGAAAAACCTGCCGGGGCATCTCGGGATTGGCCACGTGCGTTATTCGACCACCGGGTCCAAGCGCATCCAGAATGTCCAGCCGCTGGTGGTGGAATGCATTGACGGCATCTGGGCCATCGCCCACAACGGCAATCTGGTCAATGCCCGGTCACTGCGCCAGCGTTACCAGGAGGCCGGGGCTATTTTCCAGACCAGCACCGACAGCGAAGTGCTGATTCATCTGCTGGCCGACCCGCTTTACCGTTCCCGCCCCGGCCGGGTGTCCGGCGCGCTGGGCGAACTGGTGGGCGCTTTCGCTTTTCTGCTGATGACCCGCGACTGCGTGATGGCCGCGCGGGATTCCATGGGATTCAAGCCGCTTTCCATCGGCCGTCTGGGCCAGGGGTATGTTTTTGCCAGCGAAACCTGCGCTTTAACCCAGGTGGGCGCGGAATACCTGCGCGATGTCATGCCGGGCGAACTGGTCGTGGCGGATGAAACGGGACTGCACAGCAGCGTCTTTTGCCAGCCGGCGGCCCGGCAGGCGCAATGCATTTTTGAGCATGTCTATTTTGCGCGGCCGGACAGCTGCCTTTTCGGCGAAAACGTCCATACGATCCGCCGCCGCCTCGGCGAACGCCTGGCGCAGGAACACCCGGTGGAGGCGGATATAGTCATCCCCGTGCCGGACAGCGGCAACTCCGCCGCGCTGGGATTCGCGCGCGGCAGCGGCATACCCCTGGATTACGGGTTTATCCGCAACCATTACGTGGGCCGCACATTCATCATGCCGGAGCAGTCCCAGCGCGCCGGCAGCGCGGATTTGAAGCTGGCCGTGGTCAAGGATGTCGTGCAGGGCAAGCGCGTCGTGGTGGTGGATGATTCGATTGTGCGCGGCACCACCGCCCGCCGCCGCGTTGACGCGCTGCGCCAGGCCGGCGCGCGTGAAGTCCACTTGCGGATTTCATGTCCGCCGGTGCGCCATCCCTGTTTTTTCGGCATTGATTTTCCCACCCGCGAGGAATTGATCGCCGGCTCCAAGGATGTCGAAGCCGTCCGCAAGTTCATCGGCGTCAACAGCCTGGGCTATCTCAGCCTGCCGGGCTTGCTGTCGCCTTTCCGCGACGGCCAGTCTTTTTGCACCGCTTGTTTTTCCGGCGAATATCCGCTGGATGTCAATCGCGTGCAGGGCAAGCGCAACCTGGAAGATTATATGCCGCTGCTGAACTTCGATCCGCCCGCCGGCCGCAATTAAAGGCGCGGTTCACACGCCGCCTGCCCGGGGCGCGGCCTGGCGATGGCCGCCCGGATTTTGACCGTAATACGCCCCCGGACCGTGCTTGCGGAGATAGTGCTTATCCAGCAGATATTCCGGAAGATGCCGGACCTGGCGCGCGCCGCCGGCGAGGCGCAGGGTGTAATACGCCGTTTCCGCCAGCGCCTCCAACATCCGCGCGTGTTGTACGGCCTGGCGGACGTCAACCCCCCAGACAAACGGGCCATGCCCGGCCACCAGCACGCCCGGGAAAGACGCCGGATTCAATTTGTGCCTGCGAAAATGTTCGATGATGACTTTGCCGGTGTTGGCTTCGTAATGCCTGGCGACTTCGGATTTGCGCGGCAGGCGGGCCAGCGGCGCCGGGCCGTGAAACACGTCGGCATGCGTGGTGCCGCAACATGGAATCGCCTGGCGCGCCTGCGCCCA
>JAXGSX010000052.1:0-15523 GCA_040775225.1 Kiritimatiellia bacterium
CCCATATCTCCCGCACGCGGTCGCGCCCCTTGCGCACGTCGTTGACATTGTTCATGTACCGCATGGTTGCCACAGTTACCCATCTAGCCATTTTCCCTCCCCCAAGGCGGGCGCAAGCCCGCAACCCAATTTATATTTTACTTCCTCTCCACCGTTGTGGTTTGAATTCGGTTCGAAAAGGGCGGCAGCGATCTTGCCCCATCTGCCGCCCGCCGACGGGCGGCCCTTCGGGCGGGCTTCTCGGAAACGGGGCAACCACGAGGTTAGCCCCGCCTCCGGAACGCCCGCATCTGGGGCAAGCTTGCCTTGCCTTTTCGAATCCCTCCGCGGACTCCGGGTACCCGCATTCAAACCACGATTGCATGGCTGACGCCTGCGTCAACCCGCAACTTTAACACCAACACTTTGTGCCAGATCAACCTTCATCTTAAGAATTCCGACACGCTACACCCGACACGGTACACCAAAATATTTTCTAAAACACCGGGACATTTTTCAAGCCAAACCAGTTTTTGCCTTCCAATTTTGCGCCGAGTCCGTCAACGTCCGCAACCGGAAGAACCGACTCCAACCGGATGTTTTCACCGGCTTGCAAGTTTAACTCCAACACCTCGCCCCGCAGGATTTTTTCCCCGGCGCGGACGGCCCCATCAAACACATTTTTCAACTTTATCCGGCCGCCGGTATTGGACTGCAATTCAACCCAGGCAGTGCGGCCGGCCCGGCGTGCGGCCGACGCCTGGATATTCCCCTCCGCCAGCAGATTGCTGAAGGAAACATCAGCCCAGAATTCCGGCACGGCGGGAAACACCCGGATAATGCCGCCCCAGCTTTGCAACAGCATTTCCAGGATCGCCGCCGCGGCTGAAAATCCTCCATCCACTGCCGTAATTTCGAAAGTAAAACGGGACATCCCGAACCGGCGCGGATCGCCATGCCGCACCAATGAATTGGGAGCAATCATGCATAAATAATCCTGCAGCCACTTCCAAGCCATCCGGGCATATCCGGCGCGCGCCGCCACCAAGGCATAGGCGGTAAAACCATGTCCGCACCAATCCCCGGTGCCCAGTTCCTGAATACGCAGCATGGATTGGTCAATCCTCGCACGATCGCGCCCGGATCCTTCCACCGTCAATTCCTCCAGCGGATACACGCCCATCAAATGGCAATGATGCCGGTGCGATTTTTTCAGCGGCATATCCGCCGCGATAAATATCTCCTCTTCGCCCGGATAATCGTAAAGCTCATCCAAAACTTTGCGGTAGCCGGCGCGGTCGGGGTCCGGCAGATCGAGGACCTGTTCGGACTCCAGCAATGCACGGCAGACGAACCTGATCAGGGCCGCCTCAAAAGCGGTGTCCTGCTGCCAGATTTCCGGGGTGCATTCCATGTATTCCGGCGAGTGGGAAATCGGCAAATGCAATTTGCCGTCAGCCCCCCGCTCCAGTAGATGCCTGTAAACCTGCCAGCACCCCTTGAGCAGCGGCACGACCCTTTCGCGCAGAAACTCCAGATCGCGGCTGTAGCGGTAATGCAGCCAGTAGTTATGGGTCAACCATGGCAGCATTGCGCCAATGACACCCAACGGTTCCCATCCGTGCGGTTCCGGGCGTTGGGAGAGATCGGCCTTGGCGAAGCACATGGCCATGCCGTTCAGCCCCAGCGAGCTGGAAGTCCATAATCCGTCAATCCCGAAGAATTTTTGACAATTATCGCGGAATCGCGGAACCATCTTCCAAAAAGTATCGTACAGGGAAATCCCCATGTCGAGATGGTTTGAAGCCAGCACCAGCCAATAAGCCGCCTGGACATTCCAGTCAAGGTGATAATCATTCCAGCAATAAGGCATCACCTGGTCATGCGGCCAGACGCCGCATAATGGCATCGCCACGCCGTCCGGCCGGCAGCATGAGCCCAGCTTGTAGAGTTCGGCATAATACAGGTTCTCCAGTTTCTTGTCCGGCAAAGTGATGGACGATTTTCCCCGGTAATCGCGCCACCAGGCGCAATGTTCCTGCCGTAATGCGTCATATGCGGGCGCGTGATGCAGCAGGTGTTGAGCCGCATCCAGCGGCGTGGCTGCATCATGCCGGGAAAGGATGGTCATTAAAAGTTCATCGCCCCGGCGCCGCCAGGCAATCACATACTCGCCGCTGCCGGGCATTAACTGGCGCACCCAATCAACACCATGCGCCTGCCCGCGTTCCAGGGGCGGGTACCCCCAGGCGGGTGAAACCAGGATGTCCTCCGGCCAGCCCCAAGCAGCGCCCATGGATTTCGAGTCCGGACCGATTGAAGGATCGGTTTTAGAAACATAATTAACGCTGACCTTTGCTCCCAATGGCAGGCCTTTCATGATGAAAAGCTTGCGGGTAGCATGGGCAAACGCCTGACAGCCGGCGTCATCCGGACTTTTGCTTGCCGTCTGCCAGGTGGCATCGGCCAGGCGCAGCCGGCCGCCGGTAAAAGGCATGGCGGTTATTTCCATGCGCGGCAGCGGTATGCGCGTGGGATATGGATGGTCGGAACGTTTGCTGCCGACCGGCAGGGCCGAGCAGGCATGGTTGATTTCGCCCCATTTTTTCTGTTCCACCAGTTGACGGATATGATTGTAATTGTAATGTCCCGGGTCTTTCAGGGTCTCGCGCATTTCCCAGATATTCGGGTTGTCCAGCGTCAGGCGCAACGGCCGGCCGTCGCCCCAGAGCATGACGCCCAGGTAGCCGTTGCCCAGCGGCACGCCTTCGAACCAGCGCGCCGGCGGGCGTTCGTATACCAGATCGTGGTTATTTGGATATACGGCGAGCATGGTTTTTGTTATTTTTCAATTGCTTTTCGCCCCAGTCGCTCTTCCATACCCCGCCGGGCTGGATGCTGAGATTTTCGGCGGCGATTTGGCGCCCATCGGGCGCGTTCACGGTTATTTTCCGAAACAGCGCGGGCCGCTCTGAGGAGTTATGCAAATCCATGCCGGTCTCGCCAATTGTTGCCACCCCCGTGAACAACTTGCCGAACACGGGCAGGCGCGCCGGCAACCGCGGCGGGCGGAAAGTCATGGACGCCGCCGGCGCGTCGAGCGTCAGGCCCAGCATGACGTAAAGCAAATCCCACCCGATCAGGCAATCGGAATAATGCATGCCGTAGAACCATTTGCCGTCGCGGCTGTCGAACATCAGCCGGGCGCTCCACGGATCGCGCAGCCGGTGGATCAACGTCCCGGCCATTTCATCCAGCAAGGCCAAAGCCTGGTCAAACATGCCATGCTGCATCGCCGCGCAAGCCAGCGGCACAATCATCACCGGCGAGAAACAGTTGGATTGCGAAGGTCCGCTCTTGCGCGCGTCGTTGCCCGGACGGTTGGCCGGCGTACCGTCCGGATTCGAGGCGGCGCGGCCGATAAACTTTGCCGGCTGGATGTTCATTTTCCAGATTGATTCCAGCGCCGCGCGCACGCGTTCCGCGGGATGAATATCCGGCAGATCGAGCATGCGCGCGGCAACCGTGCCGTAGGTGAACTGGTCCGTGAAGCATATTTTCGATGCCTCGCCGGTGAGCGGATCGGCCGACAGGTTGTAATATTTGCCGTTCCACAATGTGTTTTCAACAAAACTGGATGCTTTGGCGCTGCGTTGCCGGCACCAACCGGCGAACCGCGCGTCACCCAGGCGCCGCGCCAGGGCTTCCCCGGCCTTTAACGCCGCCAGCCACTGGTCGGCGATATACGCGACGCAGCCGAACATGGTAAAGTCGTCCCAGCCCTGGTCCAATCCGTGCACATCGGGAATGCCGTCGCCGTTGCCGTCCAATTCGCGCACGGCCCATTGGAGTGTTTTTTTCAAGATCGGGTACATTTCCGCGGCGAATGCCTGGTCATTGTTCCAGCGCGCCTGCCAGGCGACTGCCAGCGGAAAGATCGCCGCATCGCCGGAATTGAAGATCCGGTATTCGCGGCGGCGGATGCTGTTAATGCCGAGGGTGGATGGAATTTCACCCGACGGCAACTGCGCCGCCGCCACCCCGCGCAACAACCGCGCATGCAGGTCGGGGAACAGCGCCGCCATGACCGCGGCATAATAGCGGTTGAGAATCGTGGCGGTGACGCGCGGGCAATCAATGGATTCAAACATGTAAAACGTGTCATCCGCCAGCCACCAGGTCAGCCGCGGCAGCAGGTAAAGATTTTCCAGGAGCATGGCGCGGAGCGCCGGGGGCAGCGTGCAATCGGCGAACTGGCGCCGCCAGGACTGGCTGCGTTCCCGCAACTCCGCCCGGCGCGGCGCGGCATGCCGCAAGACTTCCACCGCACCGCCGGGGAACCGCACCGCGTAGCGATGGCCCAAAAACATCCGGCCGGTTGAGATGCGGTCGTAATGGTGCGGAAAAAACCAGCTTAGCGCGAATGGAATTTCGCGCGTTGCGCCGGGCGCTACGGTTACCGTACCGGCCACGGCGCCGATGGGCTTGTGCTGGGAGAACCGGCCCAGGCCATCGTCATACCGGCTTTCCGGCGGCAACCGGCCGCGTTCCAGAAAAGTTCGCCAGGCATGCAGCGGCTGGAAACCGGGCATGGCCCGGGTATCCCCGGCGTCCACCATCAGGTTGCGCCCGATGACCCGGCCGGGCGCCTGCGGCCGCCAGTCTGCCACGGCTTGCCAGCGGACTCCTTTCTGTTTGATGCCGGCCAGCAAATATTCCGACCCGGCGAGCGCATCGTCCAAGGTGGTCATCCGCACCGCGGGCGCTCCGCCATGGCCGGCAATTTCGTTACGGTTGCCGATGGCCGCCCAGCCGCGGAAATAATTCTCATAGACGATATCATTTACCCAGGACATGGCCGCGCCGGCCCGGATCGGTTTATCCCCCGGATTATGGATTTTAACCGTAAAAAATGCGATGGGCAGGGAACTGTCGTCGGAATTGAGCGGGATAAACGGCGAAAAGACTTCCAACCTGACCGCGGCGGGGAATTGCGGATCATCGTAATCCAGATCAACAAACGGGAAGCGGCCGGTGTATTTCAAGCCCGGCAGCCCCGGCAAACCGCCGGGCGCGTCCAGTTGCATGATCCGGCCGATCCCCTGGCCGTTTTCCCTGCTGACGCAGACCGAGATGAACGAACCGTCATCAATACCCTTGGGCCTTTGCGGCAACGACGTGGTCCAGCCGTTTTGCAGGCGATTGTTCTTGAACGCGCCATCCCGGCCGATTTCAAAGGTCGAGGTGCCGATCCCGCCGATCGGCATACCCAATGGCTCCGCGCCGGTGGTTCCCGGATAGGTTATGCCGTCCGCCGGTAAATTTGTTTTTTCAATACGCATTGCCAGTTTCCCTCAAATTACCGGATTCCTGTCATGGCGCTTCTTATTCCATCCCAATCTTTTCCAGCAGGGTGATCACATTCCGGGCCGTCTGCTCATCCTTGCATCCAGCTACGTGCAGGAAGGCGCCCTCGCGCGGAATCTGCCGCAGCAAGTCCTCAATTCTTTCCGGCGGCGTGTAAATCATCGCCTTGCGGCCGGATTCGATGATGCGCCGGAACAAGCCAATCCACTTCAAGGGATCGCGGGGAATTTTTTCGCAGGCCTTGGTCACCGGAACGAACTGGATCATCTTGATCGCGTCAATTTCGAGCAATGCGTCCAGATGCTTGATTTCTTCCTCGCCATCGAGGTGATAAATGCCGTAATCCACATGTTCAAAAAACCGCCGCATTTCCTCCGCCACCAGTTCCCGGAACATGGCGGGAGAAATCATGACGCACAGGTCGCACTGATTGCTGGCCACCCGCCCGGGCGTCCACACCTGCATGCCGTCAATTGTACCGCTCTGAAAAGGCTGCAGCAGACGATAAAGCACATCGTAAGTTTCCAGCGCCCAGCTTATAATCCGATCCCGCAACGCGCGCATTTCTTCCGGATGTTCCAGCATGGCCAGCAGCGTGGCTTCCGTTCCGATCAATCCGGCAATCAGGTCGAACGCGGCGCCAATACCGGGCCCCCTGGTCACCAGGTAACGCCCCCGTGCATGTTCCGCCGACCGGCGCACGATTTCCCGGGTTAGCCGCCACCACCGGTTGTCACGGTCAAATTTCAGGTCCTTTAATTCGGCAAAATCGGTATAAGGTTGTTGGTACCAGGTGGTCGTGGCTTCAAACACCGGCGCGCAGCCCAGGTACGCGCAGCAGAACATCGGCCCCATGTAAACCATGTGATTCGGAAACGCCTCCGCGCCCCAGAATCTGGATTCAATAAAGCAATCCGCATTGTGCAAAACGGTTTCGGGATTTATGTACTTGGCGGGAACGTCCGGGCGCGATTTGCGCCGGACAAAACCGGTCCGCGGCGCCAGCACATAAGCCGGAACCCGATCCGTCCGCCGGCCGGCCCACCAATCGGTCATCCGCCGGCGCGCCTCGCGCCAATCCGGCTTGTATTCCGCCATGCGATTATCCATTACACGCTCCGGAACCGGTTGCCGGCCTGCTGGTGGCACTTATCCACCACGGCCATTACGCGCCGGACGCTTTCCGGCGTGACCGCCAGCGGCGCGCCAGCGCGCAGGCTGGCATCTACCGACTTGTAATACCAGGGCATGGGGTGCGGCGCCCTGGCGCCGGACCAATGCGCGGTCTGCCAGGGCAGTTTTTCCTCGTCATCCCGGCGATTGAACAGGCGGTCGGCCGGGGCGCAGCGTTCCAAAACCTGCGGCGTAAATTGTTCAACGGCCAGGTATTTCCAGGTCAACTCCCCGCAACTGCCCCATAAAGTGCCCAGCGTGCCCATCACCAGCCAGGCATGGACCGGGGCGGCGCAGGTGGAGGAAATTTCCATGTCAATCACCGGTTCGCCCGGCGCGCAGAGCATCAGTTTCACATGATCGTCGGCGTCTCCCAGCGCCATGGTCAAATCCATGCGGCAAAACACCTCCGGCTCGGGGTGCTTGATCAACTGCAAAAGCTGGTCCAAAAGGTGGATGCCGTTATTGTTCAGACGGCCGCCGCCGAATTCCTTGAGCGTCTGCCAGTCCCAGCGCCGGCCGAAATAGCTGGATGTCCGCCGAATCTGGACAATCCGGCCAAGCCGGCCGGAATCAATCACCTCCCGCACCTTGCGGAAGTCGGCGGCAAAGCGCTGCTGCTGGTAAATTGTGAACATTTTCCCGGTACGCTTGGCGGCCGCGATCATCGCGTCGGCCTCGGCCAGACTGCGCGACATGGGCTTGTCGCACACCACGGCCTTGCCGGCTTCCAGGGCGGTGATGGCGTTTTCGCAGTGCAGATGGGTTGGCGTGGCGATAATCACCAGTTCCACGTCTTTATCCGCCGCCAGCTCCGCGCAGCTTGCGTAAGTTTTGCAATTGAATTTTTCACGGGCTTCCTGCCGGCGTTCCGGCAGGCTGTCGGCAATGGCCGCAACTTCGAACATGTCCGGCAGACGCTGCATGCAGGTAGCATGCGGCAACCCGATCCGGCCAAATCCCACCACTCCGGCTTTGATTGGTTTATGCATTTAGTCCTTTTCATCTCGGAATGAATTCACCGCCAAAGAACACACAGAACAAAAGAACCGGTAGAAAAAGGGGCTGCTTCCAATAATTTTCTTTCTGTTGCGTTCCTTGCGCTCTTTCGCGGTGAATCATTCCTAATTATTCCGGTACCAACGCGCAAATTCCGCGCCATCCGGCCCATCATCCAGGTTTAATGCATCCAGGCTGACCCATCCGTCCGCACCGCGCGCCTTGTGTACGGCAATCATCAGCGCGGTGGTCTCCACGGTGGCGCTGAACGGGATCGGCGGCTGGCGGGTTTCAATCATAGCGGCGAAATGCCGCAAAATATTGAAATAACCGCTGCCCTTGCCCAGCGTCCTGGCCGGTTTGTCCTTCATAAACACCGCAAAATGCAGCGGCCGGGCGCATTCCAGGCGCAGCCAGACCGTCAGCCCGTCGCGGTACACCAGTTCAAAAAGTTCCCTGCCGCTCCCCGCCTTCCTCACTTTGCATATGCCGCCGCCCAGCACGGTATGGATCGTTTCCAACGTGTGAATGCCGTAATAAAAAAACGTGCCCGGCCCGCAGGCGAAAGCCGAGTCAAGCTGACCGCGGATGGGCGCCAGCTCATCCCGCATGGCAATCACCGCATCGTCGTAACGCGCGCCGGACCCGCCCATCAGGGGGGCGCCGGCGGCATCGGCCAGGCGTTGCATTTCATAGCCATCGCGCAGCCGCCCGAACACCGGTTTATCAATGAACACCGGCACTCCCGCCTCCAGCAGCGGGCGGGCCCGGTCCAGGTGTTTATCCCAATTCACGCCGAGAATCATGGCAGCATCCACCTTGCCCGGCATGTCTTCCGGCCCGGACAGAACCACGGGGATGCCGTGTCCCCGCGCAAATTCCCGGGCGTAATCCGGCGGGCGCACATCGCCGCCATCGCACACAGCCACGACTTCGAATCCGCCATCCACCAGCATTGCCTTCAAAAACGACGCTGGGTGCGATGAATCCAGATCCACCATCCCTATGCGATATTTTTTCACGAAATTATTCGATTAATAGTTTAAACACCGGACAACAAAAGACAACCGTTTATTTCGGTAATTATTTGTCGAAATCTACACGGATGCGTCAAAATCTACGCTTGGCCTGAAACGAAATGCGAAACTGCGAAGCACGGCCGGGAGTTACACTTCCTAGGACTGTCTGGCCCTGTTTAACGCCCATATTCGCGCAAACTTCAGGCGTCAACGCCTAATAACCGCACCGGACCGGACAAACCGCTCGGGAGACTGTCTTTTTCGAATGCGCGCTGGCGCTCGTCATAAGGAAATTTTATAGCCGGCCATTCCCGCCCGCATCGCTCCAGCCATTGCTCCCGCACTCCCTCGCGCAGGATGGCATTGGCCAGGGAATTGGTGACGGTAAGACTCAGCGCATTGCGGCCCGTCCGCACCGCGCCGGTGACTTCCACCACAAACGGTTTCCAGATCACGGCGCCAACGGCGATGCCGTTCAACTCCACGGATGCGGCATAACGCACCAGCCCCAGATCGAGGAAATATTGTCCGGGCCGCACTTCCCGCAAATCGAATTCAACGCGGTATTCCGCATCGCCGCTGAAATCATCGCCCAGTTGCCCGCGCCAATCGTCCAACCTTGCAGGGACAAAGCTTTCATCCGGCATAGCGCTGATTTCAAAATTCTTTTCTCCGACCTCATACCGGCGCAGCGGCCGGATTTGCCAACCGTCGTTCAGGTTGAGGATTTCACTGCCGGCGCCGGACATCCCGCCGGCCACCGGATAAAACTCAGCCGGATTTTCAGCGAAAACGATCGCCTTGGACGCCCAAGGCGCAAAATGCAGGCGCAAATTCCCCGGCTCGCCATTCCGGCACTCCAGCCGCGCAAAAGAATTATCGGTTGCATCATAAATCATGGCCGGCGCATTTTCCGGAAACCGGAACTCGCTCGTGACATCACGGTCTTCCGAGTTGGCCAGGAAATAAATGCGGGCATTGGCGCACACGCGCTTGCAGACGCGCAGGCCGGGTTGCGGCGGATGGATTTTGACCAGCGGCTCGACCGCTTGGAATAGCTTGTCAATCTCCACGGCCAGCATTTTCCCCCGCCCCGTACTGACTGTCGATCCGCCGGCTGCGATTTTTCCGGCCATCGCCTGCGCCAGGGTGAGCCGCCCGCCATCCGCGGCCGGCATTCCCCCGACGGCAATCAGGCATCCGCCTTTTTGGACGAAGTCGGCCAGGCATTTCAGGGCGGACTCGGTCAGCCAGTCGGACTTTGGGACAATGATCGTGGAATAGGACGCCGGCCCGGCCATCAGGCGGCCATTCCCCAAGTTTGCCGGGCTCAACAGGTCGTCATCCACATAATCGAAATCGCATTGATGTTCCAACAACCCCGCGGCCACCCGGTCATGCATGGCAATGGCGTGCGCGCGGTAATCCCCGCCGGCCCAGACATCGCGGATGGGGCAATAAACCGCCGTGTTACAATCACTACGGCCCCGGCTGAGCAAGTATCCAAGCCGCGCAACATACTCATGAAAAGGCTTGAGATATTTCCAAAACGGGTTGACCGGCCCGAAAAACGGCCGCGCAAACGCCATGAAGTGATCGCGGGTGGCATAGGCGTAATGCCCGAACACAAAGATGTTCACTCCCAGCGCCAGTTGCTGATCCACAATCCATTTCATTTCCGCGGGTGTCAACCCATTGCCGTAAACCATGAACGATTCCGACAGGACCAGGTCCGGCCCGTTTTTCTGCCGGGCAACGGATTGGGCGTATTTCGGGAAGACCGGCGGGGCGGGATTGGCGGGGAAAATCTGCCGCCAGATGGCGTCAATCCCCGGCAAGTCCAGCTCGCGCAGCGCGCGCAGGATGTGTCCGAAGCCGCCGTCCGCATTATAGCGCAACTCGTCCTCGCCGCCCATATGCCCGCCGGAAAGCAGGCCATGCTCCCGGCACCAGTCCCGCAGCGGACGCAGGTAGCGCGCGGCAAATAGTTTGGACCAGATATCGTAAAAATCCAGCAGAACCCTGGTCGTGTCAATGTCGCGATTTTTCTCTAACAAGCGCGGCAGATGGGGGATGAGATCGTAACTCTTCTCCCGCCGGAACTCCTGCGGCAGGTCCGCGGTCCAGGTCAACCGCCCCGGGGCGGTGGCCGGCGCGGGATGGGTGCCCTCCGCGGCCGGCTCGTCCGTGAAAGCGAACTTGATGTTGCCGCCAAACCGCGCGCCGACATGGCGGGCATAATTTTCATGGGTCAATTCAATAAACGTCCGCGTCGCGGCCAGGCACAGCGGGTCCGCCCGCGGCGGCAGGTAGTCCTGGCCTTCCCGCATCTTGAAAATCCTGAGCGTCAAACCCGGCCCGGCGGCGGTGACTTCCGCGCCCGGCGGCAGGATTTGGACGATGCCGGCAGCATTCCTGAGCGCCGCTGCCAGGGCATCGGGATCAACGCGGTAATTTTTACCGGACTCCAGTTTGATTTCATCATACCCGACGCGTTTGCGGGAGAATTCCCGGGGATTGCGCGCATGGACCCGGCCGGCGGCGCTGCCGGAGGGCCAGGCGGCCTCGTCATACAGGTAAAAATGCATCCCCAGCGCGGCGCATTCCTCAACCATCCGGCGGATCAGCCGGAAATATTCATCGCTGAGATACGGCGGGGACATGGCATTCGCCATAGTTTCCGGGCAAAACTCGGGCGGCATCGGATGGATGCAGACGGAACGCAGGCCGCGGGCATGCATATCGCGTAGTTGGGCGAGCAGGACGCGCTCATCCAGGGCGTCGTTCAGCGACCAGAAATACGCCGGACTGAATTCCGGGGGCGGCTGCGCCAGCGCGCCGGCATTTAAATCTTCGTCCTGCCCTCCACCCGGCGCCATTTTGGCTTCACGCTTCATATTATTCCCCGAACATGTGCTGGTATTGCCCCTGCCAGTATGCCCAGAGCCAATTGGCGATGGAGTCGCCGCTCAGGAATCGCGTCAGGAACCTCTGATCCGGGGCAAATCTTTCCGGATTGTCGTAATAAGTCATACCATCCACATCTATTTTTTCAAGTACATTAACGACGGCGGGGGGGATGTCCGCGCGGGCGGGGAAATGCTTCGCGGCCATTACCGCGCCCCGGGCCACCATGGTGCTCCAGCCCGACTCGCAGCCGGGCGGTCCGTCGTCTTGGCCATACCCGGCCGGCCGGCGGGTTTCCCCGGTTGCCGGATCAACGAGCAGATGGACGTAATATTTTCCATTGGGCGCGAGTGTAATTTTCGCCTCCTCCCACATGGCGGCAATGCCCTGCGCCCACTTGCCGCGCAGGGCGTTGCCGGGATCGCAGCGGATGAGGCAGTCGAAATTCATGACGTCCATCGTCAGACCGTCGGCCATGGCGGCCACAAGCAAAGCGCCCTGCCGGGTTTCATATTTTGAAAAGGGGGTGATTCCGCTTTTTTTCCTCTTGATTTGCGAGAATTCAGGTTCGGCGCTGACGCCCAGGCCGAGGAGCCGCTCGTATTCTTTTTTGAACAGGGCATCGCCGGAATGCCTGTAAGCCTGGCACAGCAGCGGCGGGAAGCGCGTCAGCGGCCAATGTTTGTCCGGGTTGCCGAGATAGGGGTAAACGTAATTCCGCTTGAGCCAGAAATGCGCCATTTTCGGGATCATGGCGTCAATTTCGTTTTTTTGTCCACGCGCCGCAAATTCATAAAAATGATCCAGCGCCAGCACGGTGTAGATCACCTGGTCGGTGCTGGTCTCGCGTGACGAGCGGTTGTAAATTTTCGGGAAAAAACCTTCCTCCAGCGCCCGGCCCATCTCGTAGATATGCCTCAGCGCCTGGTAGCCGCGCGCCATTTTCTCCCGGACAGCAGGCGCAGGCTCCACGCGGTATTGGTAACAAAGGGACTGCAGATACGCCCCCGTGCACATGCCGCAGTTTTCATAGGCGGCATGCTCGCTCCGGGTATAATACCCATCCACGCAACCATCCCGCCAACTCATGCCCGGGTGATATTCCGGGAAAAAATCCTCCCGGGGCGGGCGCAGGGTGTCGCGATCCAGCCAGGTAAAGACGACATTGTTGTGGTCCAGAAAATGCCGGACGAGGAATTCCTCAACCAAGCCGGCCTTGGCGCGCAAGGATGTTTGAACCATAATTTTCCCATCCCCAGCTCTGCCGGTTTGCCGCGGCAATTCCGGCAATGGCGTTGCTCCGTCCGATTGTCATTCAATGCGATGGAGCGGCATGCCGCCGGATAAATCCGACAATCGGGGCCGGATCATCCAACCCGTGGGGATGGTGGCGGCCGCCGGGTTTGGCGATCAACTCCATGTGGCCGCCCAAGGCCCGGTAGCGTTCCGCCACTACACCCGTGTTTTCGTCCCAGGGCACCACTTCATCGGCGTCGCCGTAAACATGCAATATCGGAATCGCCGCCGCCGCCAGCGGCGCCAGGTTGTCCACCGGGTTCAGCTTATAGGCCATGGTCTCGGCTTCGGATGCAAAACCGTAAACTTCCATGGCCTGCCGCCAATTCCCGGGCGACCCCGGCCCCTTGCCTTTGCCGCCCGGCCAACTGCGCATGTCGCAGACCGGCGCATCGCCGAAGAGGCAGGCCACCCGGCCGGGATGCCGGGCCGCCCAATTGTAACAATACAAGCCGCCGCGGCTCAAGCCAATCAAGGCCGGCTTGGGAGCAAAGCCATATTTGCCGGTCAACAAATCGTAAAACTCATCCCATTTCCGCATGGCCGCGGGTCCGCCGAACTGGTCGGGAAATTGCAGGTAAGCGATATGAAATCCCGCCTCAAGCAGCGCCAGTTCCGTTCCCGGGAAAGAGTCGAGAAACTCGCCCTTCCACGCCCAGGGGCGCCCGGGCAATGCGCGCCGCGGGCAAACCAGCGTGGCCGTTTTCCCGCCGACCGGGAATTCGTGTTTGGCAAACCCTTCGAACCAGGTTGAATTTTTACCCGGCAAATTCAGGCAGGACATATGCATTGATCCGGATTCTCGAGGAAGCGGCATTGCCCGCCCCAGTCTTGTTAATGAACGGAAAACATCACACCGCCCGGCACGTATTCGTAACACCCCATGTCCGCCTGCCGGGAGAACCGGTCCCGGCGCGGCCGGCCGTCCAGGTCCACGGCGCCGGGCTCCAGCATCCAGGGCAGGTTGGTCCCGGCATTGATCCCGGCCGAGCCGCCGGCCAGGCGGTAGTTTTCACCGGAGCTAGAAATACACGACGGTGAATTCGTGATGTTGCCCCGGACGCCGCCGAAATCGCGCGGACTGATGCAGTAATGCACGGAATTGCTCTGCGCCTCCAGATTGCCCCATTGGTACATCCCCATATCCCGCTCTGCGTCATTGGCCGTGCCGCTCCAGCGGTTTGACCAGACCAGGCAATTGTAAATGCGGTTTGTGTAGGCGACGCAAATCCCGGCGCCGCGCTGCTGCGATTGGTTGCCCTGAACTTCATTATTCACCACCGTGCAGCAACTTATTTCACCGGCGGCATTGTTATGAAGAAAAACGCCTCCACCAAAGCGATTCGATCCGGAATTGCCTGCAATCAGGCAATTCCGGATGACGACGGCCCCCGGACCATAAATACCGCCGCTGCCAACATTAATTCCGCCGCCGGTTGTATCGGCTCGGTTGCTAAATATCTGGCAATTCACCACGGTGCTGGTAGCGAACGCGAATATGCCGCCGCCGCTCAGAAGTGTCTTGTTATCCATAATCGTACTGTTATCCATCCACACATTCCGCAATATCGCACCGCCCCCGGGCGCGGCGGCAGTATTGCCGGCAATCATTACATTCCCGATAAACAAAAGGTTGGTCTCCGCAGGTGTGGCGCAAATTCCGCCTCCGCCGTAATTTATACCGTGGGATACATTATCGGCAATCACGCAATTCTCGATCCGCCCGCCAGTCATATACACCCCGCCGCCATCCCGGCCGCAAGTGTTATTGACAATATCGCAATCACGAACAACATGGTTGGTACTATACGTAACGGCCACTCCGCCGCCGCTGCCGATGCCATACGTGCCGGATGGTGGAGGATACCCGGCAACATTATTGCTGATCAGGCATGCGTGCAGCAATATGCTCACAGCTTCGGAATTGCTGTTGGTGAAAAGACAAACACCGGCGCCATCAGACTCGCTGGTGTTGCTTATAATCCGGCAATTGGTAATGATGCCGGCTTCCTGCGCAAAAACACCTCCGCCGCGGCCCGACGAATAATTGCTGTAAATATCGCAATTATTGATCAAGCCCGCGCGGAATACGCCAATCCCGCCGCCGGCATAATTGGGGTTCCGATAAACTTTGTTGTTATCTATTTCGCAATTCACCACCATGCCGGTCGGGTAATCACTGGTCCCATACAGAAAAACTCCGACCCCGCCTCCCATGGAAGAAGATGCAGCGTCATTGGTGACCATGTTGCCCGTAATCCGGCAATTCCAGGCGGCGCCGCCAAATAAATAAACGCCGCCACCGCCTTTATAAGAAGCGCCAGCCTGAACGGCATTGCCTATGACCAGGCAATTCGTTAACAACCCGCCAGCGTGAGTTATGAAAACGCCGCCGCCCCGGCCGGAAGTATAATAATCCGAATCACCTTTCTGCGGCACACCATCCTGGCAGAATCCATTGGTGATGGTGAATCCATCCACAATGGCGCCGGCATGCGATATCAGGAAGCAGCGGTTAGTGCCGGCGCCGACCATGATTGTCCCGTCCCGATCAACTGATCCGTTATTCCAACTGCGGATGATCACTGCCTTGCTGATATTGACCACATCGACCAGGTTATATGTACCGTTGGACACCCATATATCCGTCACATCCCCCTGCGCCAACGCATTGCTGATGCTGGCTTTCGGCGCCGTCCAGTCCAGGCCGGCATTGCCGTCATCCCCGCCGGCCGACGGCATGGCAACGCGATAAACCTCGCCCGTTAAAACGCCGGCCATCG
>JAXGSX010000053.1:0-15522 GCA_040775225.1 Kiritimatiellia bacterium
GAAGTCTGGTTCGACGGCGCCAACGGCGGCGATGGGTACTACGGCGGCGCCCGGGAACGGCGCGCGATAGATCATCTGGAGTATTACCGCTGGCCGGAAATCGTTGCCCTGGTGCGCGAACTGCAACCCCGGGCCTGCATTTTCGGGGAAGCTGGCACGGATATCCTGTGTGTCGGCAACGAGATGGGTTATGCCGGCGATCCCTGCTGGCATACAATTAATGAAGACTGCCGCCAGCGGAACAAGCTGGGTTGGCTTTATCTCGGAGAGGGCGAGAGTCAGGGCCGCGCCTGGCAGCCCGCCGAATGCGACGTTTCCATCCGGCCGGGCTGGTTTTACCATGCCGCCGAAGACGAGCGTGTGCGCACGCCCCATAACCTGCTGGCGCTGTATTTCAATTCGGTTGGACGCGGCGCGTCCTTGAATCTCAACCTGCCCCCTGACCGCCGCGGCTTGATTCATGCGCGTGATGCGGCCGCGCTGCGTGAATTCCGCCGGCTGAAGGACGCCATCTTCGCCCGCAACCCGGCGCGGGAGGCGCGCGTTACAGCCGACAATGTCCGCGGCAATTGTGCCGCCTTCCAGGCGGCCAATGTTCTGGACGGCAATCCCGACACATACTGGTGTGCGGACGATCCGGTGCGGCAATCCATCCTGACGCTGGTTTTTCCGCGGCCGGTGCGGTTCAACGTGATACGGCTGGGAGAGTATCTGGCGCTGGGGCAACGGATTGACGGGTACACGGTCAGCGCGGCAGTGCAGGGCGGTTGGCGCGAGTTGGCCGCGGGACAAAGCATCGGCAGTCGGCGCCTGATTGCCGGGGAGACGGTTGCCGCCGATCGCATCCGGCTGGAAGTGCGCAGCAAACATGCCTGCCCGGCAATGACCGAAATTGCGGTTTACCATGGCGCTGAATTGCCGTGGCGATAGCGGGCCTTGCCCATCGCGTTGCGCCGGTATGCAAGAAGAATATGAATATGTTTGATAAAATCACCGGCCCGGCCTGCCCGGACCCGGATTTGTCGCGCAAAGCCGGTCTTTTGATTGACCGGTTGCGGGACCTGCCGTCGGCCCTGGTGGCCTTCAGCGGCGGCGTTGACAGTTCCCTGCTGGCAGTCCTGGCGCAGGTGGCGCTGGGCGGCCGCGCCCTGGCGGCGACGGTCGTTTCTCCTTTGCTGCCGCAGGCCGACCGGGAATCGTCCGGGCGGATCGCGGAACAGTATGGCTTGCGCCATGTCTGGCTCGAGATCAATCCGCTACGGCATCCGGAACTGGCGGCCAACCCGCCCAACCGCTGTTATTATTGCAAAACCCTGGTCTTCCGCGCCCTGCGGCAGGAGGCGGCGGATCGCGGCCTGGCGCACGTTCTGGACGGCGAAAATGCCGACGATGCCGCGGACTACCGCCCCGGCCGGCAGGCGGCCCGGGAGCAGAACGTCATCAGCCCGCTGGCGGAAGCCGGTTTCACCAAGCAGGATATCCGCGCGGTCTCCCGGCTGCTGGGCTTGCCGACGGCCGAACGTCCGGCCTCCGCTTGCCTGGCGTCCCGCTTGCCTTATGGCGTGCCGCTCACGGCCGGGGTATTGGACCGGATTGATCGGGCGGAAACCATGCTGCGCGGCCTGGGCTTCGAACAGGTGCGGGTGCGCGCCCATGGCGATGTGGCGCGCATCGAACTGCCGGCGGCCGACATCCCGCGCGCGGCGCGGCCGGATGTGCGCGCCGGGATTATTCGGGCCGTCCGATCCGCCGGTTTCCGTTATGCCGCCCTGGATTTGCTGGGTTACCGCACGGGCAGTTTGAATGAAGCGCTCAATAATTCCAAGCCTCGTGTCTGACCGGGAGCAGATTCAGCGTTTGTCGGGCTGATTGCCATTTCGGCATGAATTTGTCCATCAACGCGCGGAAACGGTCGTTATGTGTGGGTTCTATCAGGTGCGTCAACTCGTGAACTACCAGGTATTCCAGGCATTCGCGCGGTTTTTTTGCCAAATCTGTGTTAATGCGGATTGTCGCGGCTTTTGGATTGCAACTACCCCATTTTGTTTTCATGCGTTGAATGAATAGTTGGCGTGCTTTGACTCCCATCGCAGCTTCCCATTTGTCCAATAATGGAAGCGCGGCGCGCCTGACCTCTTCCCGGTACCAGCCGTCGAGTATAGCCAACCGCTTGGCCATATTTGTCCCCGGCCGCATGCGCAGGATCAGGCGCTTCTGGTTGATATTTACCGATGGCGCTGCATCCGCTTCGATTACTTTGAGGAGAAGACGGCGCCCCCAGACATAATGCGTTTCCCGATCGAGCGCTTCCCGCGCTGTCTCTCGTTCCTGCTCGCGAAGAATGCGTTGTTGTCGCTTAATCCAGCCGATTTTACGGGCCGTGAAAGCGCGAATTGCATCGAGGCTCAGATGCAAAGGCGCTGAAATTGTCACCCGGCCAACTGGCGGATGCACGCTGAGGTGAACATTTTTGATGGGCTTAAAGGCCACATTAACGACAATGTCCCCTAATTTTAATTGCGCAGGCATCAATATTCCGGTTGCGCATAAATAATGCCGAAAATCCGCTCGACTTCGGCAAGGTTATGGTCAAGCAGCGGTAATAGCGCGCTTTTAATGATGTTTTCGCGCCCTTTATGTCCTCGCCAGCCGGCCGGGCGCACCCGCCGGATTTGTGTGTCAATTTGCACCGCCAGCGCCAACGCCCTGGTCGCGGATGCGGTCCCATATTGAAACGGCTCGGATTCAGTTGTCTGTCCGCCGATGGCAAGGTTGACTGCCGGCAGTAGATTGTTGAAAAGCGCGCGTTTGCCCGGTGTGTCCAACTCCGGCGGCATGTTGTCCGTTCGTCCGGCAGCCAGCGGTTTAACTACACGCTCCGCGATGCGTTTCAGGAACTCCCGGTAGTCAATCCGCTCCGCATTCAGGTCGGCAATGATTTCGGACAGCAAATCCGACATCTTGGTGTAGAAGGCCGGGTTATTCAAGTGTTCCTTGATGATCTTACGCCGGATATTATTGGCAATGGCTTCCGCCACGGCGCGCGGATTGCCCTGAATGCCGCGCGGCAGGCGTTCGATGGCGGCGGCCATGCCGCTCTTAACGATCAATTCAACCAGGCCGACCTCGCCGAAGTCGGATATTTGGCGCGGCTCTCCGGCCTCAATGTAGGTGTCAATCAGGTGGCGCATATCGGCCTCATAGGCCTTGAGATCGATCGTTTCGCCGCTGGCGTGCCGGATGATGTCCCGTAGCTTCACGGCACGCTCGACTTCCTGTTTGATGCCGGCGGTTTCGGCGGCAGTGTACCCGGCCCGGAGCAGGTCGTCGGCAATGTTGGCATAAGCCCGCACAAATGCCGCGACCGATTTGTAGAGCGCAACGCGCTGACCTTCGCGCGCGGCCAGGTCGCCGCGTAATTCCGTGTTGCCGCAGAAATAGTGAATATGCTCCAACTCGCCCCGGGGTGGCTGGACCGGTTCACACAGCCGCGCCAGGGACTCGCGTGCGGCATCAAGGCGATCTTTCCCTTTTTTCAGGCGTTCCTGCAGCAGCACTTCGGAGTTGCCACCGCCGGCGCTGTCGTCCAGTTCCGAGGTGTAAACGGCGATTGCGCCCTGAACCTTCCTGAACAAGTCCTTGTAGTCTACGATATAGCCATAGGTTTTATCGTCGCCGTCCAACCGGTTGGTGCGGCAGATGGCCTGGAACAGCCCGTGATCCTGCATGGATTTGTCAATATAGAGGTAAGTGCAGCCCGGCGCATCGAAACCGGTCAACAGCTTGTCCACCACGATCAACAGCCGCATTTGCGCCGGTTCCCTGACAAAGCGCCGCTTGGCCTCGTCTTCGTAGGTCTCGGTCCTGGTTTTGCCCGGCTGGGCATCCACATCCTTGAGCAGCTCAATATAAGTGTTGTAGAGGAACTGTTTATCGGTTTCGGTGTTGGCGCCGGTTTCTTCCAGGGTCACATCCTGCGCCTGCGGGTTATAGGACGTTACCACCGCGCACCGCCCTTTCAAAACGGTTTTCTGGAATAGCTCAAAATATTTGCAGGCTTCGTAAATACTGGATGCCACCAGCATGGCATTGCCGCGTTCGCTGGCCAGGCGCGGCTTGACGCTGAAATCGAAGACGATGTCCTCCACCACGCGTTCCATACGCGACCGGGAACTGAGCACAACCTGCATCGTGCCCCACTGCTCGCGCAGCGCGGCTTTCTGCCATTCGTTCAGCCCCCTGGTCTTGGCTTCAAACCATGCGTCAATCCTTGCCTGCGAGCCGAGACGTTGCTCGATGTCCCGCGCTTCATAGACCAGATCGAGCACCACCTCGTCCGCCACGGCTTCGTCGAACTTGTAGGTGTGAATGTAGCCGCCGAAAACCTCCAGGCTGGTGGCCTTGTCCCGCTTGAGCAATGGCGTGCCGGTGAAGCCGATGAAGACCGCGCCGGGCAGGAGCGCTTTCATGGTTTTGTGCAATTTGCCGCCTTGCGTGCGGTGGCATTCGTCCACGAAGATGAACAGTTCGCCCACCGCCGGACAGGGTTGCGCTTCCAATTCCGCAATGAATGCGTCAAAATCGTCCACATCCTTCCGGCCGAATTTATGGATTAATGAACAAAGCAGGCGCGGCGCGGGTTGGCCGAGCTGCGCCATCAGGTTGCGCCCGCTGCTGGTGCGGTGGATGGCGGTTTCGCCCGTATCGGTGAAGACGCGCTCGATTTGCTTGTCCAATTCGTCGCGGTCGGTGAGGATCAGCACGCGGGCATGGGGCTTGTTTTCCAGAATCCATTTGGCCAGCAGCACCATGACGATGCTTTTGCCGCTGCCTTGAGTATGCCAGATGATGCCGCCACGATAGGCATTGACGTGTTGCTGGGCGGCCTTGACGCCGAAATACTGATGCGCGCGCGGCAGTTTTTTTACTCCGCCGTCGAACAGCACGAAGTCGTGCAGCAATTCGATCAGACGATCCTTGCGGCACATTTTGAGTAGATATTTGTCGAGCTTGAAGCGGCGGTCGTCCGTCTCATCCTCCTTCCACTTTAAATAATATTTTTCGCCCGTGCCGATCGCGCCGTAGCGCAGCCCTTCGGTGTCATTACCCGCGAAGAGGATTTGCGCCGTGCTGAAGAACCACTCGTTAAAGTCCTTCTGCTGGTTGGAAAGCAGTTGCCGGATGGCGTTGCCGATGTCCGTGCCGGAGTTTTTAAGCTCGATGACCGCCACGGCGATGCCGTTGAGGTAAAGCGCCAGATCGGGTCTGCGCTCGTGGTTGCCGCGCAGGGTGACTTCTTCCGCGATGACGAAGTCGTTCTGTTCCGGCTCGGCCCAGTTGACCAGCCGGACCGTTTCCGTGGCCTGCCGCGCCGTGGCTCGCAGCGGCACGCCATAGCGCAGGAGACTGTAAACCGCTTGGTTGTTGTCGTAAAGGCTGCGGTTGGGGTTGTCCGCCTCGGCGCGCAGCCGGTGGATGGCGCGGTCTATTTGCGTCTTCGCGTAGCCCGCCTGTTTCAGATGGGCCGTGAGCAGCGGCCCGGCGATGTTGCTGTTTTCCTGGTCGGACAAATCGCCCAGAAAACGGTAGCCGAGTTCGTCCTTGAACAGGGCGATTACGCGGTTCTGGGTGGCGCGTTCGGGTTTGCCAATGGTGCACATGTTGTGATTTGGCTTTTTACGGCTATATGCGATTTTATAGGGGCAGGATTGTATAAATGCAAATAAATTTTCAAGTCAATCGGGTCCGGCCAGTCAGCAGTTCCTGCATCATGGCCTGCTTGAGAGCGCGGGTCTTCTCCCGGCGCCGCTCCAGCGCCGCCAACTCCGCGTCCATGTCGGTCAGAACCGATGCGATGGCGGACTGCTCATCAAACGTATGCGGTAATGTTACAGCAAAGTTTTGGAACGTAGGTAAGCGGAGTGAATCAACCGTGGCCTTAACTGTATTTTGAAGCGCCCAAGAACCGAAGAAGTGGGTCATATAAAAATGCAAGAATCGGGCTGATACATCGCTGCGAAACTGGGTAATAGCATAGACGCGTTGATGAACGTTAAAGCGACCGTTGATGTAATGGAAGATGCTTCCGATATTGCCTTCCCCGGGGACCAGAATAGCTTCGCAATCATACGAATAGGAGTCGATGCGTTCGATAAAAGCTGACCTAACAAAAAACGGGTATTCACCACCATTACTTTTGTCTTCATTGTTCTTTGTTCCGGTTCTGATGTGAGCGATATCTCCAAGTTTGGCAGTGCGCCACTCCCCCTCGAATCCTGACAGGCGGGTGTGGCCGGTGAGGAGTTGCTGCATGGCGGCCTGCTTGAGATCGCGCTTCTTGGCGATGAGCCGGTCCAATGCCCCCAACAACGCATCCACATCGCTCAACGCCCCCGCAATCGCGTGTTGCTCAGGGAGAGGGGGGAGCAGAACCTCGATACTGGAAAGTGCGGATGAGCCTATATGAACTACCGCGTCTCCCTGTCCCTTGCTTGCTTTCTGCCTTCTGACTGGCTCAGTGTTGAAGTAGTACCCCATAAAGATCGGGTCGGCTTCATGCGGCCGCAGTATCACAATGTCCCCTCCCGCATATGCCTCGCAGTCTTCAATGAAAGCAACACACTTTCCAATCTCATCCTTCGTCTCGCCAGAACCAGCAAAGAGCAGGTCGCCCTTCTTGAGACGCACAGCGGTCGCTGCGACCGCTTGTGAAATCCAAGAGTTGTAGAATCGGACGTAATCATTGTGGTGCGTGTATATTTCGCCGTAGCGTATACAAGGCAATTCACCACTCTGTGCTTCATCCTTTCGGACGCCGCTCCCCTTGAGAAAAACACCCACATCACCAAGTCGCATCACCTCCCAATCCTCCGGGATGACGCCCAATTCAGTCTGTTTGCAACCGGGCTTAATGGAGGTTGTGGCGTTCATGGCGCTCCCCGAGACGCGGGCAGGCGGCGGGCGGCTTGTTCCCGGGCTTGTTCGATGGCCTGGTGCAGGCGCTTGCGCAGTAATGGCAGGGGCGGGAGTTCGGTCAGGTATTCGCTGACCCGGATGGATTTGGCGTCAAGCTGGAGCAACTCCACCTGCTCGGCATCGGCGGAGGCGCAAAGGATGAGGCCGATGGGCGATTTTTCCCCCGGCGCGCGCTCGTGTTTATCCAGCCAGCGCAGGTAAAGCTCCATCTGTCCGACATGGGCGGGTTGGAACGCTTCCAGTTTCAATTCCACGGCAATCAGCCGGCGCAGGTGGCGATGGAAGAATAGCAGGTCGAGGTGGAAATCGTCCTTGCCTACGCTCATGCGCTTCTGGCGGGCGACGAAAGAGAAGCCGGCGCCGAGTTCCAGCAACACTCCTTCGATTTCACGCAGGATGGCGCTTTCCAGGTCGCTTTCACTGTAGCTGCCCTTGAGGCCCAGCAGGTCGAGAAAATACGGATCGCGGAAGACCGTGTCGGCGCTCATTTCGCCGTCCCGAAGTTTGCCGATCTCCGCCGCGATGACGTTTTTGGGCTTCCGGGAAAGAGCCGTGCGCTGAAATAACATGCCGCCGACCTTCCGGCGCAAGGTGCGTACATCCCAGCGCTCGATGCGGCACATTTCGGCGTAGAAATCGCGAGCCAGCGGGTCGTTGAGCGGAAGCAGCGCCAGAAAATGCGACCAGCTCAATTGTTGCGACAGTGTCGCAACAATTGCCTGGTCTTTGATCCATTCCGCGAATCGAACCATCCGCGTGATGGCAGAATAACTGAAACCCTGGCCGAATTCTTCCGTCAATTTGTGCGATACATGCCTGAGAATTTGCTGTCCATAAGCCGCCCGGCCGCCGACAAGGTTTTCCTTGAGCAATCGTTGTCCCAGATGCCAGCAAAGCAGCGTATGCGTGGCGTTGGCCACCGTGGCAATCCGCTGCCGGGCGCCTTGGATCAGCGCGCGCAGGTCGGACAAGAGCGCCGCTTCGTCTGTCGGCGCTGTCGTGGCGGGCGCAACGCGCTTTATTGCTGGATGTTTGCCGGCGGGAATGATTGATGTTTCTCCATGCATTGGATGGGATTTTTTCTTCATGGTTTAAATCCCATCTTTTTCAGATGCCCGTCCACCTTGGCGGCGAGTGTGGCGACTTCGTCAATGAGCTGTGGCAATGGCTCGGCATAGCGTTCGGCCAACTCGCGGATGCGGCTGGTGAGCGTCTGCGAAACGCGTTCCAACTCGTCCTGAATCGCGGTGGAGAGCGCAGCCAGCCATTTGTCGTCAACCACGAGCGACTGAATCTCGGACTCGGTGAGTTTGGGGTATTTTCCGGTGACCTGGGCGGTCAGTTTGTCCCGCGCGGCTTTGAGCGCGGCGGCGGTTTTGGCTTCCCGCTCGCTGAGAGCCAGGTAGTCTTTGAGCGCCTTGCGTTCATCCGCCGCATCGGCATCGTTCTTGATCTCCTTGAGCCGGGCGATGACACCGGCTTTGGTGAGCTTGCCTTTGTCGTTGACGGCCTCGCCGAGCAACCCGTCCTCGCCGCCTTGTTCTTCGGCCATTTCAGCGATCTTTTGCTGGAGCGCAGCCTGTTCGGCTTCCAATTTCCCGATGGCGGCCTGTTCGGCGGCGAACCAGCGGTTGATGATTAACGGCGGCGGCAGCAATTCGGTCAGATATTTGTTTTTCCCAAAGACGAAGTCGGGAGTGGTCTTGACCTTTTTTTGTTTGTCCTCGATGATGAGCCGGGGCTGGGCAGCGGTCTGCCAGCCGTCGGCGGCGATGAGGTGGCAATCGTCCTGCATGGTCACGGCCCAATAATCCATGAGGCGCTGATAAATGTCGTAGGCATCGAGTAAGGGCGCGGCACGGAAGGCGGCGAGCAAATCCTCGGCGATTGTCTCGATCAGGGCTTTGGGATGGCCATGCTGCGAAAAGCCCTTGAGATGCGGTGTGTTGGCCTTCTGCCATTTTGCCCATATTCTGTTGGCTGAATCGTTAAAGGCTTTAAATTCCGGGTGGCTGAAGATGAGGGCTTTCACTCCGGCAATGGGGAGTTTTAACTGACTGTAGCCGGGGCGGCCGGCCTTTTTGAAGAGCGCCGCGCGCACGCCGGGGATGACTTGCCAATAGCGGGCCAGGGCATCGAGGTCGCGGTTGGGAATGCCGCCATGGAGATGGCCGTCAATATCCTGGATGTCTTCCGGCGCGGCGCTGTCAATATAGCGCGGCAGGTTTAGGTTGTAATCGTTCTTCGGAGCGCTGATTTCCGCGACGGGAACCATGCGCGAATAGCCCGGAATCTCGGCCTGCCGGGTAAAGGTATCAACAATGCGGTGGATATCCTGCTCGCGCAGGCGGTTTTTGTTGCCATCCTTGTTGAATCCCCGGGAGGCGTCAATCATGAAAATGCCCTTGCGGGCGGCGGCATCCGCCTTGTCGAGCACGAGGATACAGGCGGGGATGCCGGTGCCGTAGAAGAGATTCGGCGGTAAGCCGATTATGCCCTTCAGATAGCCGCGTTGGATCAGATTGCGCCGGATGACGGCCTCGGCATTGCCGCGGAAGAGCACGCCGTGCGGCAGGATGCACGCGCCTTTGCCGGCGCTCTTGAGCGAACTCAGGATGTGCAGCAGGTAGGCGTAGTCGCCCTGCTTGGCGGGCGGGATACCGTAAGGCAGGAATCGCCGCCATCTGTCGTGTTCGGAGTCGAGGCCGGTGCTCCAGCGCTTGTCGCTGAACGGCGGATTGGCGACAACGTAGTCGAAGGTTTTAAGCGAGTCGCCCTCGGTGAAGAGCGGATTGGTGAGAGTGTTGCCCTGCTTGATTTCCGCCGTGGCATAGTCGTGCAGGATCATGTTCATGCGGGCGAGACCGGCGGTGGCGTTGTCCTTCTCCTGCCCATGGAGGGTGACTTGCACATCCCGGCCATGGCGGGCTTCTTCGCCGACCTTGAGCAGTAGGGAGCCGGAGCCGCAGGTGGGATCGTAAACGGTGGTTTCGTTGGTGGTCCTGGCATGGCGGATGCCGAGCGCCTGAGCGATGACCCGGCTGACTTCGGCGGGCGTGTAGAATTGCCCCTTGCTTTTGCCGCTCTCGGTGGCGAAGTGACGCATCAGGTATTCGTAGGCGTCGCCCAGCAGGTCGTCGCCGTCAGCGCGGTTTTTGGAGAAATCGAGGGCGGGATTCTCGAAAATGGCGATCAGGCTGGTGAGCCGATCAACCATTTCCTTGCCGCTGCCGAGTTTGACCGGATCGTTGAAATCCGGCATGTCGGATAATTGGTTGGCCAGCGCCAGCGGGGCAAGAATTTTCTTGTTGATCAGGTCGCCGATATCTGTTTTGCCCTTCAGGGCAACCATATCGGCAAAACTCGCGCCCTTGGGGATGGTGATGGCAGCGTAAGGCTGACCGGCGTAGCGGTCGCTTACATATTTCACGAACAGCAGCACGAGGACATAGTCCTTATACTGGCTGGCATCCATGCCACCGCGCAATTCGTCGCAGCTTGCCCAGATGGCGGAATAGAGTTCAGATTTTTTCAGTGCCATGAAGAATCATCTCGTTGTTTTTTACGTGAAAACATTTGTCAATGTACCAACCTGCGCCCATCAATGCCAGCTTAAAGCTGATCCTTTCGTTTGTATATGGTGCTTCAAAACGGTGAGGGATGGTTATCCGGCATAACCTGTCCGTCAAAATCATTGCCGGATTGAAGGCGGTTTGGCATACTGTGCCCATGCATGGCTTAAGCAACGATTGCTGGAACCGGATCGGCGCGGCGGGGGACCAATCCTGCCCGGAACTGCGGCGGCATGTGCATTGCCGCAATTGCCCGGTGTTCGCCGCCGCCGCCGGTCAATTGCTGGAGCGCGGCCTGCCGGATGGTTACGCCCGCGAGTGGGCCGGCCGGCTGGCGGAGCCGGTTCGTTCCGCCGCGGCGGCCGAAGACAGTTTGACGGTGTTCCATGTCGGCGCGGAGTGGCTGGCGCTGCCCTCCGCCGCGTTCCGGGAAGTGGCGGCGGTGCAGACGGTGCGCGTGATTCCCCACCGTTCCAACGCGGTGCTGCTGGGCCTGGTAAGCGTGCGGGGCGCCATCCACTTGTGTTTTTCCATGGCGGCTTTGCTGGGCCTGAACCCGGCGGCCGCGCCGGCGTCGGACGCGAAGCGCTCGGTCATTGCGCCCCGGCATTGCCTGCTGGATGACCACGGGCGGGGCTGGGTGTTTCAGGCGGATGCGGTGCTGGGCCTCTGCCGGTTTCATGCCGCGGACTTGCGCCCGCCGCCGGCGACGGTGGCGCATGCCTTGCCGCAATTCAGCCGGGGACTGATTGACCATGCCGGCCATGTGGTCGGCGTGCTGGATGAGGCGCGGCTTTTCAAGGCTCTGGCCGGGGTAACGGCATGAAGGATTTGAGCGGATTTTCCATGCTGGACCTGTTCCGCCAGGAGGCGGAAGCCCAGATTGCCATTTTAAATGCCGGCCTGCTGGAGCTGGAACAGGGCGCCGCCGCTCCCGCGGGGCTGGAAGCCTTGATGCGCGCGGCGCATTCGCTCAAGGGCGCCGCCCGCATTGTCGGCCTCGATCCCGCCGTTAAGGTGGCGCATGCGCTGGAGGATTGCTTCGTCGCCGCGCAGAAGCAGGCAATCGTCATCGCCCCGCCCGCCGCGGACATACTGCTGCGGGCGGTGGATTTGCTGGGCGCCATCGCGGCCGCCCCCGACGACCCGGCGGCGGCCTGGCGGGCCAACGGTGAAACGCCGGTAGCGCAGGCGCTTCGGGGGTTGGAGCAGGTTTTGCGTGCGGCCGCGGCGCCGGATAATCCGGCGCCGGCCGGCCCCGATGAGAACGTTGCGCCGGCCGGCGCCACCCCCCCAGCCGCCGCTGCGCCGGCGGGATCGCCGCCTGCCGCCGGCCCCCCGCCGCGAGCGCCGTCCGCCGCGCCTGAGGATCGCACGGTGCGGGTGGCGGCGGAAAGTCTCAGCCGCCTGCTGGAAATGGCGGGCGAGGCATTGGTGCGCACGCGCTGGCATGCGCCGCATCTCGGCGCCATGGCGTTGTTGAAAACCGCCCTGGCGGCCCTGGCGCGTCAGATGGAGCACATGGCCGAACGGTTGCGGCAGAGGGCGGAGATTCAGCCCGCCGAATGCGCCGATCTGCTCCGCCAGGTTGCGGAAATCCGCCAACAAGCCGGAACCATTCAGTCGGATTTCGAATTCTACGCGCATCGTTCTTCGGATTTGAACGAAAGAATCTACCAGGAACTTGTCGCCAGCCGCATGCGGCCGCTGGCCGACGGCGCCCAGGGTTTTCCGCGCATGGTGCGCGACCTGACGCGGCGCCTGGGCAAGCAGGTCAAATTTGAAATCGCCGGCCGGGATACCGGCGTGGACCGCGAAATTCTGGCGCGGCTGGAAGCGCCGTTGACGCATCTGCTGCGTAACGCCCTGGATCACGGCCTGGAAACCCCGGCGGAACGCCAAGCGGCCGGCAAGCCGCCCGCCGGCCGTTTGCAATTGGAAGCGCGGCACCATGCCGGCCAGTTGTGGATCACGGTCGCCGATGACGGCCGGGGCATGGACTTGGAAGGCATCCGGCGCAAGGCGGCCGCCCGCGGTTTGAGCGCCCCGGAAAACCTGGCGCGCATGTCGGATGAAGAAGTGCTGGATTTCCTGTTTCTGCCGGGTTTTTCCACGGCGGCCTCGGTTTCGGAAATTTCCGGGCGGGGCGTGGGGCTGGATGTCGTGGCGAATCTGGCCCGGGAGCTGGGCGGCGCCGCGCGCCTGGAAAATCATCCCGGCCGCGGGTCGGCCGTGCATTTGCATCTGCCCATCACGCTTTCGGTGCTGCGCGTGATACTGGTGGAAATATCAGGCGCGCCTTACGCGTTGCCGCTGACGCGCGTAGCCCGCCTGCTCCATGCCTCGCCCGGCGATTGGCGCCTGCTGGAAGGGCGGCGTTACCTGGCGCTGGAAGGGCGCGATGTCGGGGTGGTGGATGCCGCGGAAGTTCTGGGGCTGCCGCCGCCGGCTTCCCGCCAAACCTGGCCGGTGGTGATGCTGGCCGCGGGCGCTGATATTTACGGCCTGGCGGTGGACCGTTTGCTGGGAGAATGCAAATTGGTGGTGCGCCGGCTGGATGCGCGGTTGGGCAAAGTGCGCGATATCAATGCCGCGGCGCTGTTGGATGATGGCACGCCGGTATTGATCATGGATGCCGACGATCTGACGCGTTCGATTGAGACCATGCTGGGCCGCGGCGGATTGAAAAACTCCGGCCGGCCGGCGGCCGGCGCGGCGGAGCGGCGGCGCAAGGCGATTTTGGTGGCGGACGATTCCATCACCGTGCGGGAAATCGAGCGCCGCCTGCTGGAGAACCGGGGCTACCACGTGGATACGGCGGTGGACGGCATGGAAGCCTGGAACAGTTTGCGCGAGCATCCGTATGATCTGCTGGTGACGGACGTGGACATGCCGCGCCTGAACGGCATCGAGCTGGTGCGGAACCTGCGCCAGGATGCGCGGCTGCGCGAGTTGCCGGTGATGGTGGTTTCCTACAAGGATCAGGAAGAGGATCGCCGGCGCGGCCTGGATGCCGGCGCCAATTATTATCTGACCAAGAGCAGCTTTCAGGACGAGACTTTTGTCCGGGCTGTCGCGGATTTGCTGGGGGCCTGATGCGGGTGGCAATTGTCAACGATATGCGGATGGCCGTGGAAGCGCTGCGCCGGATAGTGGTGGCCTGCCCCGAACATGCGATTGCCTGGATTGCCCGCGACGGCGCGGAAGCGGCGGCCAAATGCGCGGCCGACACGCCGGATGTGATCCTGATGGATTTGATCATGCCGGTGATGAACGGCGTGGAGGCCACGCGCGAAATCATGCGGCATTCACCTTGCGCCATCCTCGTGGTGACGGCCACGGTGGACGGCAATATTGCCCTGGTGTTCGAAGCGATGGGGCATGGCGCGCTGGATGCCGTGAATACGCCCGTGCTGGGCCCGGATGGCCGGCTGCGGGGCGCCGAAGAGTTGCGGCGCAAACTGGCCCTGATCGGCCACTTGATCGGCCGCCCGCCGGATTCCGCGCCGCCGCCGCCGTCAACGGCCGCGGCGCGCGCGACGGGCGCGCCGCTGGTGTTGTTCGGCGCTTCCACCGGCGGGCCGGCAGCCCTGTCCGATATTTTCAGCGGCTTGCCGCCCGATATGCCCGCCGCGCTGGTGGCCGTGCAGCATGTGGACGCCCAGTTTGCGCCGGACCTGGCCGCCTGGCTGAACCGGCGCGGCCGTTGCCGGGTTGCGGTGGCCGAGCCGGGCCGGCCGCCGCCGGCCGGCATGGTCAGCCTGGCCTGCACCAACGATCATCTGGTATTTGCGCCGGATGGCGCGCTGCAGTATGTGCGCGAGCCGCAGGATTGTTTTTACCGGCCGTCGGTGGATGTTTTTTTCCGGAGCGCCGCGCGCCATTGCCCGGCCGGCGGCGTGGCCGTTTTGTTGACCGGCATGGGCCGGGATGGGGGGGCAGGCCTGCTGGAACTGCGCCGCCGCGGCTGGAGCACCATCGCCCAGGACGAGCATAGTTCGGTGGTTTACGGCATGCCCCGCGCCGCCGCGGAATTGGGCGCCGCGGCGGAAATCCGGCCGCTGGGCGAGATCGCCGACGCCGTGGCGCAGGCGGTTCAGCGGCGGAACCGGTGACTCTGCCGTGGGGTCTCATCCAAGGGAAAATATGCAAACCGACAATCAAAACACCGCCGCCGATCTGCGGCAGCATGGCATCCGGGTGTTTCTGGTGGACGATCAGGCGATGATCGGCGAGGCGGTGCGCCGCATGCTGGCGCCGGAACCCGACATTGTTTTTCATTATTGCGCCGATCCGGCCGCCGCCGTCCAACAGGCCGGCGAATTCGCGCCCACTGTCATCCTGCAGGATTTGGTGATGCCGGAAATTGACGGACTGACCCTGGTGAAATTTTATCGCGCGCATCCGGCCACGCGCGACGTGCCGCTGATCGTTTTATCCACCAGGGAGGAGCCGGCCACCAAGGCCGAGGCGTTTGCCCGGGGCGCCCACGATTACCTGGTCAAACTGCCCGACCGCGTGGAACTGGTGGCGCGCATCCGCCATCATTCCAGCGGCTATATCAACCTACTGCAGCGGAACGAAGCCTATCGCGCCCTGGTGGCCAGCCAGCAGGCGCTGGCCGCCGAACTGGCCGAAGCGGCGGCTTATGTGCAGTCGCTCCTGCCGCCGCCGCTGACCGGCGGTCCGGTGCGGACGGCCTGGCGTTTCATTCCTTCCGCCCAACTGGGCGGCGACGCTTTCGGTTATCACTGGCTGGATGACGACCGCTTATGCCTCTATCTGCTGGATGTTTGCGGGCACGGGGTGGGGGCGGCGCTGCTGTCCATCTCGGCCATGAACGTCCTGCGGTCACAGGCTTTGCCGCACACGGATTTTCGCGACCCGGGGCAAACCTTGTCGGCCCTGAATGAGGCGTTCCTGATGGAAAAACACAATAATATGTATTTCACCATCTGGTACGGCGTGTACGACC
>JAXGSX010000054.1:0-15478 GCA_040775225.1 Kiritimatiellia bacterium
AAAGTTTCCTGAATTTCAAACCCGGAAGGGGTTGGCGATTTTACTGCATCTGCTTTGTTGCGAAGGATTCGCGGTATGCTTATACAGCTTCATCCTTCGCGCCGCGCATCTGCAGCAAACTTGCCAACTGCCGGATATAGGATTATTCATCCCACACCTCGACTTCCGCCAGCGCCAATGGCGCCACTCGCGCGCCAAACTCAATGCGCGCATAACGTCCATTGCACTTTGGAAAGGATAATGTTGCGTCCAATACGTCGTCCGCATTCCGATCCGAAGCGGCGGCGGTTGCCACGTTATGCCATTGCGCGCCATCGGTGGAAATCAGCACGCTGACATCCGGCAAGGCGCCTTGATAAAACAGTCGGACCCGTTGCAAAGGGTGGACGGATTGGAAATCGAAAGTAACGCTGACCGGCGCGCCGGCATCGAATTTTACGATCCAATCGTCAAGCTTGCCTTTGCCCCGGCTGACATTCGCGGCGGTATAAGCTTGCGGACGGTCAGTCAGATCGCCCGCGTTGAATGCGATATTGGATGCGCCGCCCTGATCCGGAATCATATCCGGCGCGCGCGAATATGAATAGGCGCCGGCCGTCGCCAGATTGCGCAAATCATGCGGAGCGCATTGCCGCCAAACCACATGATTGCCGGTGAGGCATTTGCCTTCAGGCAATGGGATATCCGTGATTAAACGCTTTGGCAGTTGGAACCGCCAGATATTCTGGCCAACCTGCGCGCCCAATTCCCGCTGCAATGCGGTGAAAAACCGCCACCAATCCGGCTCCGCCAGATTTTTCCGGTTAAAGGGGGACCCGGCAAAGGACAACACCCGGCCATTCCCCAATTTGCGGCTTATGAGCGCGGGCGTATTGTCTTCAAAAAGCAACACCGGAACCGCGTCTCCAACCAATTCCAGGCGCGGCGCGCGCCCGCGATACGGGAGCATCAGGTTATTCCACCTGATTCCATTGCGCAGTTCGGCGCGCGCGCTTCGCTGCGCTCCGAAAAATTCATCCCGCATCGCGCCGGTATCCGTTCCGTCCGGAGCGAATGAAAATGCTTCCGGATCGGCGACCACCAGCACGCCACCTTGTTCAACATAGGCTTTCAAGGCAGCCACCACCGCCGGGCGTTCATACCTGGCCAATGGAACATACACCGCCTTGAACAACGCCAAATCAACCTCTCCCCGCTCGATCTGGTTGTCATCCACGAATTGGAACCAGGATCCGGCGCGCGGCCCCAATATGGTGTAGGCGCATTCCACGTCAACCGGTTGCGGCGCGTTATATGGGATGGCGGCATGCGTATCGCAGGAATACAGGATGGCGGTATCCGGCCGCGGGAAATTCAGGAGCGGCATCCGCTTGAGTTCCAGCACGGCATTGGTGAGCACGGCCCAGCGATCCGGCGCGCCGTAATATTCAAACCGCATGTCGCCGGAGCCCCGTCTTAAGCCGCGGGAATCGGTGAGATAGTAATGCAGGCCGTTACCGCCATTGCGGAACACCTGGCTCAACCGTTCCAGCACTTCTGCGGGCGTAAACGATGCGGCGTAATTTTCCACATGCGTACAGGGCCAGACCTCGCAGCGCCCAGCCCCGGCGCCGGTCAGATCGGCCACATACTTGGTGATGAATCCATCGCGTTGCCGGTTGGGGTCAAGTCCCTGATACAACTGATGGGTGACGACATCGCAATGTTCCGGCCAGCGGCTGAAATCCAGCGGCCAGGCGAAGGCCTGCGGATCGTCGCTTACCACCAATACATCCGGATTGGCGGATTTGACCGCCTGATTGAGCCGCGCCTGCAGTTGGAGCATTCTGTCGTTAAGATAGCGCTGCCATGCAATCCAGCGGAATGGATTTGGATCGCCGCGTCCCTCCGGCATGCCATATTTACCGAAACCATAATTTTTACGGACATCCTGATCAACCTGCTCAATGAACGGATAATGTTCACGGTGTTTCTCGAACAAATCCACCCCCATACGCTTCTGCCGGGTGGATTCCTCATCCCCGAAATTCACGGCAAAGATGATATCGCCATACTGCTCCACCATGTCACGCGCATCCGCGATGAAGGCGTCCGCGCAGACCGGATCGGGCAAAAAACAAAAACGCTTGCCGGCTGCGCCCGGGAATTGCAAGGCCGGCGCGCCGGGCCGCAATGTGATTTTCATGCCATACCGCCGGGCAAGTTTCGGCACCCGGTATGCGGGATTGCGCAAGACGCCGCTGGTAGTGTTGGGATAAAGATCATGTTTCGACCAAAGCTGGAACATTTCTTCGTAAACATAACGCATGCCGTATTGGAGGGCAAACAGGCGCATTTCACGGGCATTGATGGAATTGCCGGACCACCAGGTCAAGGCGCCTCGCCGGCTCAGTCCCAACGGGACATCTGTCAACAACGCTTCGTATAGCGGCTCTGGCACCGACCAGTCACGGGGAGCGGCGGCGGACTCCGGCAGCGGCCGATCCAGCAGCACCCGGTTTGAATAAACCGCAATGCCATCGGTCAAATCGGTTAGTTTACAAGCCAACACCGATTGGCCGGGCGGCGGTGCAAATGGGATGATCATGAGATGTGAGGCTCCGGCGGCAACCACGTGCGTGGCTGATGTCCGGGCAATCTCCCGGCCGGCCTGGCAGATGGCGGCCAACCCGCGATATTCCCGATCCGTTGCGCCGGCGTTGCGCACCTGCCATTCCAATTGCCCCTGATCCCGTTCCATAATGCGCAGGAGCGATATATTGGCCAAGGCTGCGGCCGGCTCAAAATTAAATTCCGCGAACGATTCCGGCTGGAGCAGACTGCGCGTATCAGGCCGCACGTTGGATATTTCCGGGATGGATTTCTGCTCCCGGCACAGATTCCCGCGCCAAACCTCCCCGCCGCGCGGACAAAATCCAAAATCGGCAAATGGCAGCGCCAATTCCACGGTCCAGCGATCATCCGCCGCGGCCACGGCTGAAACAAGATTTCCATCCCAGACGCGATCTTTGCGCCAGGCATCGTAAAGCACATTGCCGGAATTGATAATAATATGGTAAAAATCCTTCCGGGTTCCCAAAGGATCCAGCAGCACTTCCACACAATCATCCTGCCAGACATCGCTGTCACGCTCTTCCGGATTAGTCCAATTACGCCGCAACTTGCGCATATCCGCGTCTTGACAAACAAACGCCAAATATAAATTTTCGCTGTCATAGCCCAGGCGCACTTCGGTGGGATTGACGGGGTTGCCCTTGTTTTCCAACAAAACCAGGGATTGCGGCGGCGCTTTTTGCCAGGCGGCATCGTCCAACCGTCCGTCTATGGCCGGCGGCGTATTAAAGCGCACGATTGGCAGGGTTGACGCCGCCAACGCCGTCAATGGCAGCGCCAGAACGCCCGCGCCCATAATCAGCATACGCCTGGCATCACAAATATACATAACTCATTCGCGTGAAAGTTCGCCTTCGTCCACCATGGTCAACGCCCAGGTCAGCATTTCCTGATGTGTTGGACAGCCAAAATAATTCTTGGCCAGACGGATAAAGTGCAGGTTGTTGCGATCGGCAAAATTCTTCGAAAAGCCGGCCAACGCCGGCTGGTATGCCTCGCGCCACCGTCTGGCCACATCCGCCCGCCAAGCCGCCTCGTGTTTGCGCGCATCGGCGAGCGGCGCAGACAGTTTGTGCAAATGTTCTTCTGTCGCCCGTAATTCCGCATTTTGCAGCCGCCGCACGCAAAAATCCGCGCCCATCCGGTATGGGATGACGTCAAATTCCGACGCCGCATCCGGCCGCAACCGGAACCGCACCAGGTAACCTATGTCCGTATCACGGTGCTTGGCCACATAGTCGCTGTCAAACACCAGATTGCCCAGGCTGTAAAAGATCACTCCTTGCTTGTAACGCTCGAACCCCTGCGGCACGTGCGGATGATGGCCAATCACCGCATCTGCGCCGGCATCAACGAAAGCGCGGTATGCCGCGCGGATACGCGGCGACGGCACATCGGTGAATTCATGGCCGGCATGGACATATATTGCCAGCCAATCCGCGGCCGCCTTGAGCTTGGGGATTTCCTGCACATTGAGTTCCGGGAAAAACACCGATGAGCCCGGCGCGGTATCGGTAGCCGGATTGTGTTCCCGTTCCGCCAGGGCCCAAATGCATATTTTACGCCCTTTGACTTCCAGAAAAAGCGGCTTTTGCGCCGCCGCCAGATTCGGCCCGGCGCCGGTATGGATCATGCCGGCGTCATCCAGTGCTTGAAGCGTGGAGATCACACCCGCATCCTGATAATCTCGGATATGATTGTTGGCCAGGCCAACCGCGTCAATCCCCAACGCCTTGATCGTGCCGGCCAATTCAGGAGCAATGCGCAAGCCATAGCCCGCCTTGGATGCCGGCGGCAACGTGGCCGGACACAATGGACATTCCAGATTCACCATGGCAAAGTCGCCGGCCTCAAAGACTTCCGACAACGCATGCTCGAACACCGGCGCGCCGGCCTGCAATTGCCGTTCGTAACCGCGGATGGGACAGAAATCGCCGCCAAACACCAAAGTTGTGTTTTTCATGTTCAACCTGCGTCATATTTGGCCAATACTGACCCTAAAACGGCATACCCGCCGCGATAGGCCGTAAAATAATCATCCGCCGTGTATGACACCGTCCGCGCATCAACGCGGCGCGTCCCGGGCATCAGGCAGTAATCATCCGCTATCGCCGCATATTTGAATTCAATTGTGAACGTGCATGGCAGCTTGAACACAATGGGGCGGATGTCCTGGACCCGACCCAATGCTACGCGAACGCCATCCTTAATCAATTTATGGACTTGCGCCGGCGCCAGGCAGACCGCGCCATGCACATTATGCGATTCCATCACCGGCGCCGTGACCACCGGCCCGTCAATCAAAGCGCGCGCTTCCTCGCAGGCTTTGGAATCCCCTGCCAGGAATACCACCGGCACACCCAGCGCGCCGGCCAGCCCGCCAAACAATGCCAGTTCACCAACCGGTTGGCCATTGATTTTGAACTCGATGATGCTGTTGCTCGACCCGGTATGCGATCGGACGCCATCAGCCAGATTGGATCGGGCATGCTGGCCGACAAACAATACCGCGTCAAACTTGCGCAATTTAAAACATTCCTGCCATGGGATGCCGCGCGCGAGTTTGGCCGCCGGATGCAGGGCGGCCAAATCCACGGGATGCGCCTCGCCCACGATGATTCCCTTTGCTCCGCCTTGCACGCATCCCTCAACCGCGGCGTTGATTTCCCCCATCATCAACGCCAGATATTGCGCCCCCACGCCCGGCGGCAACTTGCGTCCATACCCGCCGGCCGTGCAACCCGCACACCCTTCCATGTCCGTCACGATAAACACATTCATATTGCGCCTCCCTCTCACAAATACCAGCCAAAAACGCCCTCTACGTCAAGCTGATTTTGACAAGACGCTTTAATCCCAGTCAAAAATGCCGCCTAGGGCCAAATCTTTTTTCCGCGACAAAGTTTCGTATAAATGCAGAGCATCCGCATAACGCGCGCGGTGGGTGATCAGGGATGCGAATTCGACCCGTTGCGCGCGCAGGTATTCCAGGATCAAGTTCTGATTCCGCTTTTTGGTCCACGGCGTATATGGAGTTTCCGAGTCCGGGCACATGGGTTGATAAGATCCGACGATGGAGAGTTCCTTTTTTTGGAGGCTGGTGTATAAATCCAACGGCGCCTCGCCATGCGGACACCCCAGTATGACCAGCCGTCCGTGCGGCGCCAGCAAATCAAGCGCTTGCAACACCGCCTTGGGATTGCCGCTGGCTTCAATGACGATCTCGCAGCCGCGTCCGCCGGTCAATTCACGCACGGTATCGGCGAATATTTTATCGCGGACGTCCAATGCCGCAGTTGCGCCGCCCTGGCGCGCGGCATCCAAACGCAGCGGAAACAGGTCGGCGCCGATGATTTTCGCCGCGGGCGCCAGCCGCAGCAGGCGCACCGCGACCTGGCCGATGGCGCCCAATCCCATCACGAGGACGTTTTCGCCGAATTGCGGCGCCGCTTCGCGCAATCCATGCAAGACGATCGCGCCCAGGTGGAAGAAGACGGCGTCGTCATCCGCCACGCCGGCCGGGATCGGGAGCGCGTTATCCACCGCCACGATACTGTAATTGGAATGCCCGGCGGCAACGGCCACACGGTCGCCCGGAGTACAAGCGGCGGCTTCCGGTCCGGCTGCCTCCACCACGCCCACCGCGGAATAGGCGCCGCTGGTTGGATATTTGCGCCGGCCGGCCAGAATGTCCGAATGCGTGCCCTCGTACAGCGCCGTTTCGCTGCCGGGACTGATCAACGACCGGGTGGTGCGCACGCGAACCTGGCCGGGGCGCAATTCCGCAAGCGGCTCCTCGAAAAACTTCACTTCATGCGGAGCGGTGAATTTGAAATAATTGAGCATGCGTGTTGTCGGCATGACCGCATCTCCTGTTATTTGGCATTGAGCAGAGTATGACCCCAGCCTGACCAATTGTCGCGCGGCGTGTTATGCATGGGCAACAGTCCCGCCATGGCCAGGGTGGCGATATGGAAATAACAGGCGTCCATCTCGGATGGATTGTTCTGATCCTTAGCAAATTCGGCGGGAGTTGCCGGACTATTGCCGAAATGATTGAATCCGCCATCCGGCGTCCGGCACGTCAACGCCCAGCCGGCGCCAAGCTTAATGGCTTTGCGGTAACGCTCCGAATTATCGCTCAACATCCGGATGGTCACACAGGCGTCAAAAGTGCCATGCACGCCGCCGAGCGACCAACTGCCGTCCAGTTGCTGGAACCGCATGAATTGATCAAGTATCCGGTCTGCCATGGGAATCCGCGCCCCGGTCAGATGAAACACGCGGGCGGCATGGAAGGTCATGGGATTATTGCGTTCGTAATGCTCGAATTTTGCCGACTGGACTATCCAGCCGGTGGCCGGATCCTGGAATTTCAGAAGCGTATCCTGCACAATCCGCGCACAATCGGCCGGCATCTCATCCTCCAGCGCGGCGAACGAATTGGCAAAGAAATCGCAATGATAGGTGGGCGCCGGTAGATTCATGGCGCCCAATTTGCGGATGCCTGCGGCCAGCCAAGGACGCGGGTCGCGGGCAGGGGCGGCGCCCAGCGCCTTCAGTCCCCGCAAAGCAACGCAGGTATTGTACTCCAGATAGGCGGTGGTCGGCACGCCCGGCAAGGGCGCCAGGTTGTGGAAATATCCTTCCGGACTCTGCCGAACGTGAAAATATTCGATCATCGCTTTTTTATGCGGCACTTCGGCGCCCAGCATTTCGGCAATTTCGGCGGCATAAGCCGCGGACGCCAATTCGCTTACCCGGCCATCCGCGATTCCCAGCCAACCGAGAGACATACTGGACTGAAATCCGCCGCCGGGATCGGCCATGGCAAATATATAATTGAGAATTTCCTGTTTGATGTTGTTGTTCATTATTTCATCATTTGTTTTGGTCATTGTGCAACCGGCGACAACTCAACCACACTCCCTTCCCTCCGCGCAGTTTCGGCGGCCAGGCAGGTCAGGGTGTTTTCCACGCCTGCGGCGCAGTCCGCCAGCGGTGCAGCCTGCCCGCGGATGCTGTCGGCGAAATTGCGCACCAAAAACACATCGCCGCCGCCATGCGTGCCAACCGATGTTTTGGTTACATCATACTCGCGAATACCCTCGCCATCCTTGTATACCTCCACCTTGTTTTGCGAAAACACGCCGCGCAGAAAGCCTTCGGTTCCGCTGACATGGATGGTGCGGTCCGAGCGATCGCTGAACATCTGCACGGTGAAACTGGCGCGGACATTGTTGGCGTATTCCAGGATGACAACCTGGTTGTCAACCAAATCCTTGTCGCTGGTGAAGACGCACAGGTCCAGATCGAATTTGGTCGGATTGGCCCGCATGTCATCGGTAAGGCTGATGCCCGTGCCATTGTAACGGAACCGGCATGATTCCGCCTCGGCGCAATTTGAACAATGGGCGGCGGTATGCGAGCCCGGATTGAAAAAATCGCGCCCGCCGAACGAAGCCACGCGCCGGGCCGGCGCAGCGGCGATCCAGCGCAGCAAGTCAATGTCATGGCAGCACTTGTTCATCAGTAATCCGCCTGATAATTTGGTATGCCGCTGCCAACGGCGCATGTAACTGGCGCCATGATCTCGTCCAACGTGTTCGGCCGCCTCGATCCCCATCACCCGGCCGATGGCGCCCTCCCGCACCAGGGCATGGATGGCATGGTAAAAAGGCGTGGCGCGCAGGGTGAAGGCCGGCTGTAAAACGCAGCCGCTTTTTTGACTGATCGCCAGCAGTTCCCTCGCTTCCCCGGCCTGCAGGGAAAGCGGTTTTTCCACCAGAACATGTTTGCCCGCGTCCAGCGCCGCGCCGGCGATCGCGCAATGCGTACTGTCGGGCGTGGCAACCACCACCGCGTCAATTTCATGATCGTCCAGCACCGCCCGCACATCAGCGGCAACCCGCGCCTTGGGAAAGCTTTCAACGCGGTGTTTCTCAGCGCGCGCGATGTCGGTGTCACAAAGCGCCGTCACAACCATGTCATCCGCGGCGGCAAAAGCGCCTTGATACATACGACATCGGTTGCCGCAGCCGATGATCGCAATATTCAACGGATTGTCATTTTTTTCCACGGCTTATTCCTTCAGCACGGTTTTTACAACTGCAACCAACAGCGCCCGGCCGTTCGCCAGATAAGTTTCGCGCGACGGGTTGACCGTCAGCATATTTTCAAATGTCACCGCGGACTGCGCCCAGCCGTTGCGCAATAACTCCGGCACGCACATCCCCGGCAGATCGCGGTCTTTCAAAACAGGCGGCCCTTGCGGTGAAACAAATTCGCGAGATGCTTCTTCCCAGAACCGCCGGCTGGCCGGCGTCAATCCGTATTCCTGCAACCGGCAGACCGTATCGCCGCGTCCGTTATGGAAGTCCACAAAGACATCCGGCCGCGCTGTAAACAATGCGTTTTTCACGGCGCGCGTTTCCGGCGCGTTGAAATCGCTCCAATCCCGGTTAAGATTCACGCCGACCTCATCGGCGGCGTTATGCACGCTGCGCCCGAACAGCCATCCATCCATGCAAACCACCGGCACGGCATGGACCGCGAATTGCGCGCGCGTTGCCTCCGGCAGATCCAAAAACGCATCCAGCGCGCCACGCAGGCCCAGGATGCCGCCGATTTCGGATGGATGCTGGCCGGCGGTGAAAAACAAAGCATGCGCCGGGTTAGGCGCGCCCTGGTAGCGAATAATGGGGATATCCTGTCTGTAGGCATTGCGCCCCAGGGAGGCCGCTTCCCACCCCGGCTGCCGCGCCATATGCTCAAGCAACTCCTGAAAATCCGGGGCGGTAAACGGCAAGGGCGAAGCGAACCATACGGGGAACCGGTTTGGCGTAAAGACATACTCCACGGAATAAGCGCGTTTACTGTCGCGATAATCGGATTCAGCCTCGCAAATGTCAGGCAGAGTGCGGATGTCGCCGGACGGGAGCGCCCGCCACTCGTGCTGGTCATACGAAATCATGGCGGCCAGATCGCGGCCATGCACGGGCGGGTCCGACATCTTGAAATCCGTGACGCGAAAACGCAGCGGCCGGCCCGGGTTGGCGCCAGTCTGGTCAATCCGGAAGAAAAAACGATACGTGAACGGCTGCCGCCCGGCGCGCGCGCGGAATTTGTATTCGCGCGCGCCGGTGCGTTGAAAATGCCGGCCGTTGCCGCACGGAAAATCCGAGGTAATAGCGATGCCGTCGGGTTTGAAGACGGCAGTGCGCGCGGCAGGGTCAAGCCATTCAGGCTTATGAGTCGGCTGATCCAGATTAAAAACCTGCATTAAACAACCTCTTTTATTCTGCATCAAGCGCGTCAATCATTTCCAGCAAAAGCACGCCATCCCATTCGGCCGCCTGAATCCAGGTCACGGGCTTTAGATTCCGGTGCATCGAAGCCTGCACCGGCGCGCGCGCCGGGTCGGTATGATTCCAATAATGGGTGTGAATGGTTTGCATCAAATGCAGGGCGAATGACCGGAACGGTTCCGGCTCTCCCAGCATGGCGCCGATGCGGAAGAGCGACGCCGCGCACATGAACCGGCACCAGGCAAAACTGCTGAATGCCACCCCTTTCGGTTCGCGCACATAGGCAAGATTGATATCGCCGTTTTGCGGGTCGAATTCACCCATGCACAGATACCACAACGCGGCGCGGCGCAACACGCGGCGCACGCGTTTATCATGCCGCCATGGCGGATCATTGACCGCGGTTAAAAAATGGTACAGCCCCATGCCATGATCCGGCAATGAGGAATCCTGATATTTTTGGCCGCGGCCGATGACCGCGAAACAGTAAGGCCAGACCCCGATGGCTTCCTGGCCGGTCAACGTGCGCTCGATACCCCGGCGCGCCGCCGCGATACTGCATTCCGCGGCGCCGCGCCCAAACGGCTTGAGGAATTCCGTCAATCGCAGCAACGCGCCGGCGCCAAGCGCGTTGGAATTCTGGCAATCACCGCTGCCGTTAATGCCGCGCGCATCGCCTTCGTGATGAGTGAAGCGTCCCGGCGCGTATTCATTTGCCAGCACAAAAGCCTGGATCCGTTCCAACGCGTCCAAATCGGCGCGTTCCGGGTTCAAGCCTTCTTCAAAAACCTTTACCAGCAGGTTGGCGATGACGGATGTGGCCACGCCCTGCGGCGCGGCCAGCGGCAACGCCAACCGGCGGTAGTCGTTGGTTTCAAATGAACACATGGACGGGATGCCGCCATACCGGATGGGAATGGCCGAATCCTGATGCTGGCCTTTATAGACATAATTCACCGCCAGCCGCGCCCGCGCCCGCCACTCGTCATCTCCGGTCCAACGCGACATGCGCATGAACAATACCGCCGCCGCGGCCGCATCCTGAAAGTCATACTTGTCTTCTTCGGAATAGATGGCGCCGTAATGGACATCAGAGGGAGCGCGGACCTGGCGGCGAGCCGCCCAGTCTGCGATTTCACGCACCATTGATTCAAGTTCAGGCTTGCCGGCGGCCGGTTGCCGCAAACGGCTGTAAAATCCATTCCAGTCGCGCGCCGCCGGACGTTCCTGCAAAAGCGAATCCCGTTTATATGCCTGCCACGGCGGGCAGTCGGAGAAGTCAGCTGGAAATATTTCGCCGGCCGGAGCGAGCCAGACTTCCCGCGCCGGCGGCGCAGTTTCAACTCCTGCATCACGCCAATACAGGCTGATCATGAAATTATCAATCCGGCGATCCTTGAGCATTACGCGGCCGGATGCCACGGGCATGGTTTCAAAATTTTCGTCATCCAAACTTAGCTCCAAAGTTTCAACACCATCAGCCGCCAGGCAAAGCAGATCATAGCTGCCCGCCGGCAGATTAGTCAGTCCATTAACTTCGAAATTCCAGATTTTGCCCGGCCGGGCTTGCTCGAAATCATGGCTGAAATAAAACCACGGCAACCGCACCGCAAAATCATCCGCCAGAAACCGATAATACATGTTATATTTATCTCAAAAAAACAACCTCGATTTAACATATATACATATATACATAAGAATAAAAATACTCAAGCTTTTTTTGTTTTATTTCATATTTACCGAGGCTGGCGGCGCAGGGAATCAGAAGTGGCGCCGATTATCAAACGTGGAGGAATGGCCTTGTAGATGGTTTGGCCGGTTTCGATCATGCGGATCAAGGCGCGGCCGGCTTCTTCCCAGACGGCAGTCTGGTCCACGTTGACCCGGGAAATATCCGGTATCGGCAAGAATTCTTCCGGAACAGTGTTTATGGCCATCAGGCTGACATCTTCCGGAACGCGCAACCCGCCTTCGCGCAAAATCCGCACCGTCTGTCCGCCCATCTGACCGCCCGTGGTCAGCAAGGCGGTCGGGCGAACCTGCAATTTTTTCACCGACTCCGCCAGCCGGTTTTGATCGTCGTTATTTTCCACTGGAATTATTGCAGGCGGCGCTTCCAATCCATGCCGGGCGGCCGCCTCTTTCAAATAATCCCCGGTTTTTTTCCAGGCGCGCGCGCCCTTGCGCAAGGCCAGCCCCAAGTTGCGATGTCCCAATTCCTTGAGATAACCAACCGCCATATCCACGCATCCTTCCAAGTCGCCGCCCACCTGGGCCGCGGTATCCGGACAGTAAACATCCAGCATTTCGCCCGTAACCAAGGCCAAAACATTTTCACGGCGCAACCGGTCGAGCAGGGCGCACTCAACTTCACCCACCAGCACCAGGGCATATAAACCATTGTTCCGGCTTTTTAAATCCACCTGCGGATCGCCGCAAACCACCAAGTCCAGCGCGCGTTCGCTTAATACCCGTTGCATTGCCATGATTGATTCCGGCTTTATCATGCCGCGATAAAACGAGCTGCCCACAAAAGCCAGCCCGACCCGGCCGCGCGATTTTTCATCAGGGTCGTCCTTGTGTTCCGCCACAAAAATCCCCTTGCCGGCCCGTGGATACACCACTTTTTCAGCGTAAAGCATGTTTAACGCCTTGCGCATGGTGACCAATGACACCCCGTACTCCCGCATCAGCGCGGTTTGACCGGGAATGGCGTCGCCCGGCGCGAATTCGCCATTGCGTATGCGATGCTTGACATCCTCCACAATCCGCAGGAATGTCGGCCTTGGCAGCCGCACCGGCTGCACCGGTTTAACATGTTTTTTGTTTTGTATGAAAAACCCTCGCTCATGCAGACAAATATACTTGTGTATATCAATAATTATTCATTGAGTCAAATCAGTAACATCCCATATGTAATAATGTGGAAATATATAATCGGGGGGCGAAATCGTTATCGCTATCGGGATTCATCCCGATTTCGATACCGATACCGCATGAAACCGGAACTTAACTTTGCGCGTAAAAATCTAATTCACCGGCAAACACTTCTGTTTTCAGGTTGAAAACAAGACCAATAGGATGCTGGCGGAATAAATTCTTGTTCACTAAAAGCTTCCGCCTGTCCAACTCACGCGATATAATTGCCGGTGTCTTTCCGGTGTTCTGCGACCGCAACGCCGCTACGCCAGGCTTGCCAGGCTGCGAGTTCCAGGTCCATGTGCATGACGGAAATCTGCATGCCGATCCGATACACCCGGCGCTCAAGGGTTGCGAGCAGTTCCTGCCGTTGTGCCGCCAGGACGTCCATGCGGGCGATGAATTCGCGCCGGCCGGCAGCATCCATTCCCGCAATCGCGGCATCCCATTGCGCTTTGCCGCCGATTTGACGATTCAACTCTTCGATTTGCGGGCGCAGACGCAAGATATCGAACCGCCAGTCGCCCGCCCGCCGGCATTTTTCGCCCAGCGCATTCAACTCATCGGCCAGTTCCGCCGCATCGCCGGGATTCAGCGCGAGTTGTTCCAGGCGGTAAATGGCGTCCGCCAGACGCCTGGTGTCATCTGGATTTGACCGGAAATAAATCCGGCAATACTCATCCACCAGCTCGCGCGCGTCCAACTTGGGATTGCCGCCCAGGCGGCCGATCAGGAATTTGTTGATGTCGTCGTAAATGCCCTCGGAATATGCCTGGAATCCTTCAATATCCCCCAGTCGGGCGCAGCGGCGGACAATGGTTTGCAGGCGCGCCGCAAGCATGATCGCCGATTACCTTAATCGTTCAAGGTGCTCGATCATCAACTCGTAGTTGGCCAGGGCCAGCGGCGACAAAATCCGCCCATAGGGACAGGCGGATGGCATCAACACGAACCCGCGTCCGGCGCCGCTGGTGCCTTCCCGCAGGGCTTTGTCCACCTTAACGGCGAACTCGGCCGGCGGCAGGTTTTCAATGTCGCTGGCTTCCAGGTTGCCGAACAAAACCAGGCGGTCGCCGTGCTTTTGCCGCACATATTCCAGTTCCACGTCGCCTTGCGGCGGCGGCTCGATCGGGTCCAGGCCCATACAGCCGGTGGCGACTATATCATCCAGGATATGCATCAACCGGCCATGGCAATGGATTCGGGCAAATCCCCCGGATTTATGAATGGCGTCCACCAGCCGCCGGTCATACTCCGTGACATACTCGTGAAACAGGCGCGGCGGCAGGTACGGCTCCGAGGCATATTCCGGCCCGACAATGCGCCAGAGCCGGCCCGGTAAAGCTTCCGCCACGCGTTCGGTTTTCCGGTAGATGCCCGGCGCAACTTTGTCCAGCATGCGCCGGAACAACTCCGGTTCGGTCATGGCGAACACGGTGAAATCGGACATGGCAAACAATTCCGCCACGCAACACAGGGGATCGGCCATGTCTACCATGGCGATGCCGTCCTCGCCGAGGTTGCGTTCGATGTCCAGGATGATCTCCGTGTCCGGCGCGCCGCCCAGGGGCGGAGCGGGCAAGTCCAGCCATGCCTGCACGTCGTCAATGTCCTTTAAGAAATGCTCCAGAGTCCAGACGGTATCAACGTCCGGATCGCGCCGGGTGCGCTGGGTCAACACCCTGCGGCCGGCCTTGATGGCGGTTGTGACCAGCCGATGGCCGGCGCCATCCACAGTCCGCGTTACGGATGTCAACGCCGTCAGCGCATCCGCCGGCCGGTCTTTCAAGGGGACCGCGCGCCGGACAATGCGGTCGGTTTTTGCGCGGGTCAATTCGATTAAAGGCCGCCAGGACGGATGGTTGTAGATGTTGAGGGGGTGATGATCGCCAGGATCCTGCGATCCGTCTATTTCGTAAAAACTGACTGCCGGCCGATCCACTGGCAGTCCGTTCAGTGTCGCCATCAAACGCTCGCGTCGGTTCATTTTCATAGGCTGAGTCGTTATGCATCACCTTGGTCTCCGGCGGGCTTGTCCGCCTCAGGTGGAACAAGCCCGCCGGGGGTTTTTTGAAATTGGCTCCATTGTGCAAAATTCAGGGAATCATCGGATGGAGGCGCTTGACCGGCGCCTTGAAATATGTCTGCCGGTAACGCCGCGGGGTCATGCCGAAAGCTTGCCGGAAAATCTTGTAGAAATACGACAGGCTGGCGAATCCGCAATCCATGGCGATTGACAGGATGCCCGCTTCCGTGTTGGTCAGCAACGCTGCGGCGTACGCCAGGCGCGCCTCCGCGATTACCTGCGTGGGAGTCTTGCCGGTGCGTTGTTTCAAGGTGCGCGCCACGTGTTCCGGCGCCCGGCCGGCCATGGCAAAAAAGGCCTGGGCGCCCGCCTGCAAATGTTCGGGTTTGTGGATCAATTCGCAGGCCTGGCGCAGCCAGTCCGGGCAGGAGCGGTAGGGGTCGGTGATGGTCTTGCCGGTGGAGCCCAGCAGGTTCAGCAGGAAACGGTCCACTTGGATTCTTTCCTGCGGCGCGTGTTTCAGTTCCATGCCGGCGGCGTTCAGCCATTCCAGTTCCGCGGCGGTCAGGTGATACAGGCCGGGCAGCTTGTCGGCGCCGCCCCAGAAATCGCC
>JAXGSX010000055.1:0-15299 GCA_040775225.1 Kiritimatiellia bacterium
GCCGTGTTTTCGCAGAGTTTCCGTAATCTTCCCGAGATCGGCGGCATTTTTGACGTGGCGGCCGGCGGTTAGCGCCAAATCCCAGATGCGCCCGTTGGGGGTGAGAACACGGCGTGACGAACCCGGCTCGTGGTTGTCATGCGCGGCGTAATATTGATATATGACACCCTTAAAGTCCTTTTCTAGCGCGCTTGTGATCAGTTTTAATTCCCGCAGCCGATATAAAAACGCTTCGGCGGATACGCCGAACCGGTGCTTGATCCGATATAGCAATTCCAGCGTCCATTCGTCCGGGCGCACTCCCAACTGACGCACCGTCGCACATACCGCCGATTCGGGCATGAGGAATAAACCCGCAAACCGCCGGGCCGCCCGCTCTTCCGTGAACAACTTCCCGCGCCGGTCTTTGCCGACCTGCGGCCGCGGCAGATGCGGGTAATAAGCCGGCGAATGCATGTAAAGCCGCCCCAGTTCATAGGCCAAAAGGTACAACTGGCGCTCAGCGTTCAGGTTGACATCATCCAGGAAGATAAACGCATTGGCATTCTTCAGATCATGGCAACTGATGCTCCCTACCCCAACCGGCAACCGGCAGAAAATTATTCGGAGTCCGGCATTCTCGAACAATTCAAGATAGTCGAAAATAACGGCATCGCTGATACCCAACAGACGCCGGACCTGCCCGCATAACCGCTGCAATCCTTCTTCCGTGCGGTCAGCGGCCATCCCCAACGGCAATTCCGCAGATTTGACGGCGCCGCTCATGTCTTCCAACGCCAAAAAGGCGTCGGATAATTCGCTGGCCATCCCGCATAATTGCGGCGGCAAACCGGCCAATTCACGACCGGTGCGAGCCGGCAAGGCGCAGGGACCATGCCAGAGCGGGGTTTTTTCAGCCACCATATATGGCACTGCGGCTTCACGAACAACCATGGTATCCAAACCGCCAACAGTTCCGTTAGCCGGCGGGGTAAAAAAGACATCCACCGGTTCGCCCAGAATCCGGGAAAGGGCGTGCAAAACACGGGCGCCAGGCAGGTTACGCCCCTTTTCAATGCAATTCAAAGGACCGGGACGCATGCCCAACCGCGCCGCCAATTCGGCCTGACTGAGATGAGCGCGCAGGCGCACCGCGCGGATATTGGCGCCAACATGTTTTAATGATGAATCCCTTTGCATGACAAACATAATGCATGATTATATGAATTTGTCAATTTATTTTGATATTATTTTCATGTTTTTATAAACGCACAGGCGCCCGGATAATCCCCAAAGTCCAACGGCGGCAGCATCCCTGGAATTCCTTAGGGTTATTGCGCCGGGAAACCGCAACGGCAACCGGCGGCCGGCGTGCCCCGGAAAAATCCGGCCGTTTTAAACTTGACTGCGCCGATTCCGCTGTTAACCTGGAAATGCTTCTACGCGAAGCCTCGCTACGAGGCGGAACCGATGCTGCGCTGCCGGCGCAATAACATGCATCGCCATGCCGCCCGATCAAGCAATGCGCTTTTACGCGCCTGACCCTGCTGCAAGGAGGAATCCTGATGGATTGGTTTGCATTTGCCAAGGACGCCATTTTCGCCGCTTTGATCATCGGAACGGCTTTCCTGATCGGCTGCATGCTCAGCCGCCAAATCAACCGCTGGCACAGCGCCGGCCGGATGCCGGCCATGATGTTTCTGCCGCTGAAATTCGTCCTGCGCTACGGGCTGGTGCTGATTACATTTCTGCTGGTCCTGGGCGCGTTTAACGTGGATATCGGCAACTTCTGGAATTTCATTTCGGCGGTGCTGGGATTGATTGCCATCGGCTTCGTAGCCGTGTGGAGTTTGCTGAGCAATCTGTCGTCGGCTTTCCTGCTGATGACATTCAAGCCGTTTAAAATTGGCGATAAACTTGAGCTGCCGGGTGATGACATTGCCGGACGGGTGACGGACATGAATCTCATGTTCACCGTCATCCGCGACGCCGAGGGCCGGGACAATCACGTGCCCAACAGCATATTTTTCCAGAAGCCATCGCGGAAATTGAACTGATGGCGGGCGCGCGCCCGCGGCAATCACAAAATTTCTCCATGAAGTGCTTGTCATGCGCCAATATGTTGTAATATCATCCCCTATCAGCAAGCGCCCGGCGCGGAACCGGGCGGCAAATGCGGCATAACCTGCATCAGGGGGCGCCATGCGCAAAATATTCGCTTTTATCGGCAGTCCGCTGAAGGAAAAGTCCAATACCTGTCAGATCACCCGCATGCTGCTCGACCGGCTGGCGCAAGCTGACGGCGGGATTTCCGGGGAAATCGTCACCGCCGGACATGTCCGCCTGAAATACTGCACGGGCTGCTGGCACTGCATGCGCCAGGGCGGCTGCCCGCTGGACAAGACCGACGGCATGGGTCTGCTCCGGCAGAAGATGCTGGAGGCTGATTTCATCATCCTGGGCAGCCCGGTATACACCATGAGCGTTACCGGCCAGATGAAGACGTTCCTGGACCGCATGGCGGCCTGGTACCACACCATGCGCCTGGCCGGCAAGCCGGGCATCACCGTCGCCACCACCGCCGGCAGCGGGTTGGAAGAGGTGCATCAACTCCTCAGCATGCTCCTGGCCGCCATGGGGGTAATCCCCGTGGGTAAACTCGAAACCCGGGGTTATTTTGACGGCATGCTCGCCGACCGCCAGGCCGCCGAGTCCGCCGCCGCGCAATGCGCGGAATCCATCCTGCCCTATGTCCGCGGCGAGCGTGCGCCCGCCGCCAACGAATACATGGAGGATGTGTTCCAGGCCATGCGGCACAAATCCGTGGACGCCCGGGAGTGGCTGCCGGCGGATTACGCCTACTGGCGCGATCACAACATGCTCGACGTCGAATCTTTCGGCGAACTACTGCGCCGGCTGGCCGGGAACAAGCCCGCCGGAGGCGGTTCGGCGATGGACCGGCCGGACAGCAAATAAAACATGCCCAGGAAATCAAACCCCCGATCCTGGTTTATTCCGGCGTTATTATGCTACGCCGTCACCGCCGCGCTGGCCATTTGGCTGCTGGGCAACCGCGCGGACGAAGCCATGCTGCATCTGGCGCTCTTCGGCATCCTGCCGATGTTGCTTGCGGTATGGACGGCAGACTCCATCCGCAGCGGTGAAATTTGGAGACAGGGGCCAAAATCCCTGACGGCTTCCCTGACGTTCAACACCCGGAGGATCACCCGCCGGGAGAACCCGGCAAGTTTCTGGGCGGCCATCGGCGCAGCCTGGGCCCTGGCCGCCGCCATCGCCGCGTTCGTGGTACTGGGCATAATCGCCCGGTTGCGCCTGACGCAATGAGGGTTGCGCTGCGCCGGGGAAGCCGTTTGGCAACCGAAATATGTGCGGAATCCGGAATGCGCCACGCCGTGGCGCACTACAATCCGGAATCCTGCTTACGGGGCGCCAACGATCTGTTGGCTTGACAGGCAGCGCGGCGGCAAATATAAATTATCGCAAAACACCTCGATCGAAAAATGCCCGGGACGCCGGACGGCGAGCAGCCATGCCCGGCGGATGTCAACGCGCTTGGATGACAATGCCACAGATTTTTTCCGCGAATTGCACGAAAGCGTGACGCAATGCGGCGCCGCGCCGGCTTTCGCCGATATGCCGCGGCGCACGCTGGCCGACAAGGGCATCGCCGGACCGACCGCCGCGCATGTCATCGAGGAAGTGCATGCGCCGCGCCACCTGGCCGGGCTTACCTTCACCACCGGCACTTCCGCTTTCCAGAATATCGTCGGCATCACCGCCGCGGAATTGCCCTTGAAACAGCAGGCTGCCGCCCGCGTGCTTGCCCGGGCCGGCCTTTGCGCCGGCGACCGCCTGCTGGTATGTTATCCGCCGCTGGTCAATGTCTTCACCAGGCAAGCCCTGGCGGACGCCGGGATCAACTGGTTTTTTCTGACGCGATCCAGCCGCGATGCCTTCCTTGACGCGCTTTACCGCGAACACCCCGCGGCCGTCATGGGCGAATCATCATTCATCCGCGCGGCAATGGAGGATGCATCCAGACTGGGCGTGGCGGAGGCCCTGCCCCGGGTCAAAACCATCATGACCGCCGGCACGCCCCTGGACGCCGCCCTGCCTGAGTTGGCGCAGGATATCCTGAATGCGGCGGTTTACGATGTTTACGGCTGCCAGGAATTCGGCTGGCTGACCGTCAACGGCGAGCCGGTGCGCGATGATCTCAGCCTGATCGCCTCGCCGCTCGGCCCGGAATTCCGCGAATGCGTCGTGGGCGGCCTGCCGACCGGCGACAGTTTTCCCGTAACGGACAACACGCACATGCTCAGCTCCGCCGGCCGGATAATAACTTACCGCCGGCGCCGCACCCGGCCGGATTATGAAGTCGTCGTGCTGGCCGCGCCGAAGGTGGCGCCGGAAACCCTGGAACGCACCGCGCGCACGATCCTGCGCATCAAGGGCCGCGTGGTCAAAATCCATCCCCGCCCCGATTGCGACGCCGAACGGACATTGCTCTGGCTGAAGCCCGCCGGCGCGGGACTTGATCAGCCGCCGGGCATCATCATTGCCGGCCCTGACAAAACGGCTTATTTCGACGCCATGATCCAGGCGCAGATTGATTACCAGACCGCCGGCGCCAGGGATCCCGTCTGGACCAAAAACAAATAGGCCGGCCGGAACCCGGATTGCGCCACGCCCCGTTTCCCGAGAATCCGGCTTGACATCCGAGGCGCAATTTTGTGAAATGTCACCGTGTCAATATGTCCATGAATAAGGCGCCCAAAACTTACCTCAGTTTTCTGGATCGCCTGCGCATCCGGCACCGCGGCCTGCGCCGGGATGAGAACGGACAAGTAATGCTGCTGACGGCGCTGATGGCGCTGACCCTGATTGCCTTCGTCGCGGCAATCCTCCCCACCGGCCAGGTTGTCACCGCCAAAATCCAGGCGCAGAATGCCGCCGACGCCGCGGCCATGACGGCCATGACCTGGATGGCGCGCGGATCCAATTTCCTGCAGGGCATCAACGGCTTCCACTGGGATGTCAACGGCATCATGGTGGTGGTGATTGAAGGCATCACCTATTATTACATCGCCAAGATGCTGGAGGACCTGGAGGTCCCGATTGTCGGCTGGATCAAGATGATCGTGGACTGGTTTGAAGGCATGGACAAAATCGGCTCGGCCTCCACCGCGCGTTTCTGGATATCCGAATCCATCATCGGCAGCCAGGTGCTGGCGGCCGAGGCCACGCCCATGATCGCCTTCTCCCATGCCAGCGCCATCGCCAAGAAGAACGGCGCGGACGTTTTCGATGCCGCCTACTTCGCCGATTTGCGGCAGCAGGTTCCCGGCCTGCCGGCCGGCCTGACCTCCAGCGCGTTCGACGAGGGCAACAAGGCCATGCGCGAATGGATGGCCGAGGGTGAATTTTCCGAAGGCCTGCTGAACTGGCTGCGCGACCGCGGCGTCAACCTGGAATGGGGCATCGGCTGCCTGCTGAACTGGATCATCCCCGAGCCGCACGGCGAAATTTCCGCCGACAAGTTCAAGCCCTATGCCTGGACGGTCAATCCCAGCCTCAACCCCAGGGAATCGCTGGAACTCTATGAAGAGAGCAAGGCCCCCGTGGAGTATTTTCCCGGCAACCCGCTCTACACGGAAGTATTCTGGCCGTTCACCCTGTGCCTGGTTTTCCTGAAATTCGTCCACTGGCGCGACAATTATTACGAATCCAAGAACATTGACGTGCCGATAACGTTCATGACCTACAAGGCGCCGGCCAAATCTTTCATGCTGAACGACATCCTGCTCACCGGCGCGCAGCGCGCCCAAAACCAGTCGCTGGTGCCCTACACCTACGCTTTCGGCAGCGCCAAGCTGACCGGCGACAAGCTTTACCTGGCCGGCCAGGATTTCACGATTTATTTTTCCATTCCGATTTTCGCGTTTCCCATCTGGCCGTTCCCCCTGGTGCGGCTTTTCACCGGGGGCTACAAGGGAAGTTTCCGGGCCGAGATGACGCCGGTCAAGGCGCTGAATGTCAGCGGCACGGATTTCATGGTGCAGCACTGATTTTAAACCGCTATGCAGACGTCCAATCCCGAGCAAACCGCGGACGATGACCGCGGCGCCCGCGCGCCGATCCGGCCATGCCGCGCTCCCTTTGCATTGGGCGCCGGCGGGCAAGCCATGCTGGAAACGGCGCTGATGCTGCCGGTCTTTGTGCTGCTGTTGATCGGGATCATGGAATTCGGCGTGCGATCATACAACCAGGGCCGCGCCGCCATGGCGGCGCGGCATGGCGCCTGGCTGGGCGTTCACGGCCGCTACAACCAAATCGAAACGGAAGTAAAGAAATTTTTCAACGCCGATGCCGAGGTCAAGGTAGATAAAAGCATGGAAGACCTGGACCTGGAATATCACAACGCGGCGATTGACTACGCGCTGTTCGCCTACACCACCGGCTACACTTCCCACTCGCTCAAGAAAAACGTCAAAGTGTCGCTGACGTACAGCCGCGGCAAAATGCCCTACGCGCCCCCGGGGCCTTCCGACGGCCTGGAGTTCCTCTGGGGCAAGGTCTCCAATTTCACCGTTACCGCCGCGCGCGGCGATACCGACACCTGGGAGCAGGTGGACTTCATGACCATGTGCTGGTTTTTCCTGGCGTCCGGCGTCTGGCTGGATGTCCTGCTCAACCTCGGCATTGACCTCATCATTGAAGGCATTTTTGAGCAGTTCGGCGAAATCGGTAAAATCTTCTCGTCCGTTGTCTACGAGATCATCCTCCGCCTGACCAACATCCCCGCCTTGAAATGCGATTGAGCGCGGGCGCGGAGTTGGCGGGCGCGAACACGTTGGTCACGGTTGCGGCGCCGGGGCCGGCGCCGCCGCGCCGGCGCCGCCGGGCGCAGGCGCGGTATTCAGGCTGCCGCGCGCGGCTGCGGCCGCACCGGGCCGGGCAGCCAGCAGTTTCTGCACGGCGGCGCGCTGCGCGCGGGCGCGGACGGCCAATTCGTCGTAAGGCTCGGTCAGCGCGGCCGCCCGGTCAAAACATTCCAGGGCTTGCTCGTGCCGGCCCTGCTCCTTCAGCACATAGCCGCGCTGGAAGGATTCCCGGGCGTAGTTCCTGATTTGGCGGCGCAGTTGCTCCCGCTCCGGCGACGGCGCGGCCTTGCCGTCCAGGAAATCCAGGACTATCGCATTGTCCAGGCTTTCCCGGCCGGCCTGCGCCGCCGCGAAATCCTGGCCGGCTTTTTCGGCCTCCGCCAGGCGCGCCTGGCAATCGGCCAGCCGCGCGGCAAATACCGCGCGTTGCGGCAGAAGCTGTCCGCGCAAATCATCCAGCACCCCCCGCAAATCTGCCTGCGCGGCGGGGAACGGACGCAGCGACGGCGACGCCAGCAGCGTGTTGCCGGCGGAGATGGCGGCGGCGTAACGGTTGGAATCGGCGGCGGCGGACTTGACGAGCATGACCTGTTCGACCAGCCGGCTGCGATCCTGCGTTTCGCGCAGCAGGCGGGGATCGGCATCCGCCTGCGCCATGATGCGCTGCAGGCCGGCCAGGGCCGCCGGGTACTCCCGCCGCCGGATGCATTCTTCCGCCTGGCGCAAATCATTGCGCCAGCCGACCTGGCGCCGGGCCGCCTCCATGAATTCGACGCGGTTGCTGTCGTCGGGAATGATGATTCCCTCCAGGATTTTCACGGCGGCTTCCCATTCGCCTTTGCCGGCCAGTTCCCTGGCCCGCTGGTACTGCTTCAAGCCGTCGAGAATGCGCCGGAAATATTTGACGTCGTCGTTATCGGGCGCCACCGCCTCCAGGTCGTTCAAGGCGGTGCGCGCGCCGGCATGGTCGCCGGCCCGCAGGCATTCTTCACCGCGCTGCAACAGGTCGGGGAGGGCCCGGGTGCGGACCAGCGCCAGGTAATTGCCGGCGCGCAAGTCGTTGGGATTATCGGCCAGGGCCGCGTTGAAAAGCCGGGCGGCGCCGACGTAATCGTTGCGCTCATACAACGCCCGCTCGCCCTGGTTGATCAGCGTGCCGGCTTGGTCAAGGCGGGCCTGCTCCTGTGTGGAAAGCACCGGCAGGGCCGCGGACGGCAAGTTGCTCGCCGGCGCCGCCGGCGGGGGCGGCGGCGGCGCCGCCGGCCGGCGGGCGGCCAGCCACGCCATGCCCGCCGCGATCAGCAGCAGCGGCAGCGCCGCCAGCAGCAGCGGCAGCCGGCGCCGCGGCGGCCGAGCGGCGCCTTCAAACTCGGCGGCCGATAAAGTGAAATCGGCAATGGTAAATTCCTGGCCGGCCGACAGCGGGCAGGGCCGGGCGCCAATCCGCTTGCCGGCAATGTAGACGCCGTTGATGCTGCCGGCGTCGAGGATAGCCAGGCCGCGGGCGTCCAGTTGCAGGCGGGCATGCACGGCGGACACCTGGGGCGACTCGAGCGTGACATCGCAATCAGCAGCGCGGCCGATGGCATAAGGCCGCGCTTGCGGCGCCAATTCCACCACCCGCGCGGCGCCGCTTTTGTCTTTGATGGTTACTTTCATAATTCCTGTCACCCATTCCCCCCGGGCGCCGGCAGCGCGGCGGCGTCCTTCCAGCGGCGCAGGGCATAGCGATATGGTTGTGAATCCTGGTTGGGATACAGCTTCATGATATTGTCGGCGGCGCGCATGGCCGCGTCGCGGGAACGCAAGGCCAGCGCCTGTTCCAGGACCACCTGCAACTCGCGCAGCTTGGTCTTGCGGAACCGGTTGATCAGCATCAGGCTGTCCAGCGCCTGCGTGTATTCCGGCGGGCGCGGCTCCGTCTTGCGCAGGCTGACCAGCACGGACAGAAAATTCCGTATGGCGCGGGCGTAATTGCCGATATCCACATCCCGTGCCGCCATCAACTGCTGGCCGAATTCCAGCGCCTGGCGGGCGGCCGCCGGGGAATCCAACGGCGTCAGTTCGGGCATGGTTTTCCGGGTTTGCTCGCGGCCGATCTGCGACCCGGAAATTTTCACGCTCTGCAGCACCGGCTCCAGCAGGGCGACGCGTTCCCCGGCCGCATCGCCCCATGCATTCAGCAGGATAAAATACTCGTCCGCCTCGTGGCACACGCAGGCGCCGGCCACGGCCTGACCGTCCAGCAGGCCGGTGAAGCGCATGGCCTCCCGGCCGTCCACCATGCCAATGTTGTTGGTAATCACCACGAAGGCCGGATAAATATCCGTCAGGTACTGCACGCAATTCAAAAAAGCGTCATTGATCCCGCCGAACAGGGCGATGGGATCAATATTGACCCCGGCATAGAGGGCGGCGTCGCCCGTCGGGGCTTCATACTGGACGATCGTTTCGCTGGAAAAGGCCGGGGCGGTCCGGCGCCAGGCGGCGGGCGCGGTGAATGCGACGCCGTATTCGGCGCTGGCAAAAGCGTTGGACGGCGGCGGCGCGGCGCGGCAGCCGGCCAGGGCCAGCAGCGCCAGAAGCGCGCAGCATGGCGCGGCGGGAGTGATAAGATGGCTTTTCATTTTCATAATGCATCCGCCAGGCGCAACTCATCGCCGATTTTGATCATCCGCCGCGCCGCGCCGCCCGCGGCCAGTTCCAGGGTATGCCGGCCGCCCGGCTGGCGGCAGAAGGCCACGCGCCACGGCGCCAGCTGCGGCGCCATGTCCAGGACGAGGCCCTCGCCGTCCAGGAAAACCGCGTCAATCGTCATTTGCATAAAAAAAGTATGAATCATCCGGCATTCGGGGAAATACATCCCCTCGCCTTCCTCCAGCGCGCGCCGGCCCAGCAGTCCCCGGAGGCGGTCCGGCAGGGACTCCGCCAGGCGCACCCGCTCCAGCGCGATGGCGCCGGTTGCCATATTCCGCAATGCCATGGTTTTCATTTCGACAGAGAATACTGAATCATGACCGGGCCCACCAGCGTGATCAGGATGGCGGGGAAGATGCAGCCCAGGAGCGGCATCAGCATTTTCACCGGCGCTTCCAAGGCCAGTTGCTCGACATACTGGGCGTGTTTTTCCCGGAATTCCGCCGATTGCGTGCGCATCAACGCGCCCAGTTCCGTGCCCAGTTCTTCCGCCTGCAGAATCATTTCCACCGTGGCCGTGATGGGCGCCACCGAGATCCGGGCGGCCATTTCGCGCATCGAGGCGGCGCGCCGCGCGCCCAGTTGGATGGCATTGACGAAGCGCATCAATTCTTCGGTCAGCGGCCCCATCGGCAGGTAGCCGACAATGCGCCGGATGCCGGTCGTGATGTCCATGCCGGACTCCAGGGCCAGGGTCAGCAAATCCATGAAAAACGGCCAATCGGACAGGATCATCCGGCGGCGGGCGGCGATGATATTGTCAATCGGCATCAGGGGCAGCATCCACCCGGCAAACCCGATCATGACCGGCACCGCCAGCGCCACGCCGTGATACTTGCCCACCAACGGACTCAGCGCCAGCATCAGGAGGGCCGAGCACACCAGCCCGCCCGCGGCCAGCAGCACCTGCAGTGCCACGATTTCATCGGCGCCCAGCGGCATATCCACGCCGGTATGCCGCAACTTCGCGCGGATGCGCTCCAGGTAGGAATTGTTTTCGCCGAACCGGCGTTGGATCACGCCGACAATGTAAGCCAGTATGGGCGTCGCCAGCAGCAGGAGCCCCGTCCGCCGGCGCCGGTAGCGCGAGAGGAACATTTCGTAGCTTTCCAGCCGCGGGCTGACGATCCCGTAAACCAGCAAGGCCACCGAGGCGAAAATTAATATGCCGGCCAGAATGATCATGCGCGCACCGTGACAATTTTGCGGATCAGATAATATCCCAGCAAATCCAGAATTGCAATCAGGGTGATCAGCACCCACCCCATGATGGTGGTGTACATCAGTTCCATCAAGGCGGGATTGATCAAATGCACAATCACGCCCAGGGCCGGCGGGATCAGGCCCACGATAATGGCCTGCAGCCGCCCCTGGCTGGTCAGCGCCCGGATTTTGCCTTCCACCCGGTTGCGTTCGCGGATGGTTTCCGAAAGGCGCTTGAAGACCGCCGGCAAATCGCCGCCGCTCTGCGTGGTCAGGCGGACGGACGCCACCACCAGTTGCAGGTCGCGGTCCTGCATCCGCCGGTTGAGATTCTGCAAGGCATCCTCCGTGCGGGTGCCGAGCTCGATTTCATGGCAAACCAGGCGCAATTCCTGCCCGATGGGATCGGGCAACTGGCGCGCGGCCAGGTTCAGGGCCTGCATCAGGGAAAATCCGCTGCGCAGGCCGTTGCTGATGGTGTTCATGGCGTCAATCAACTGGGTATTGAATTTCTTGCGGCGGCGCTCCCGCTGGCGGCGCAGGATCATGTCCGGCAGCATCCCGCCGGCGCCGGCGGCCACCGCGGCGGCCACGATCGGCACGGGCATCATCACATCGGACATCAGCAGGTACACCAGCATGGCGGCCAGCAAGGCCGCCAGCACCTTGATGGTCAGAATGCTTTCCGCGGAACTTTCCTGGTACAACTCGCTGAGGATGGCGGCGGTGCGGGAAACATACTGCCGGCGGTATGTCCCGTAAACCTCGCCCGCCGCGCCGAACAGCATGTAGCCGATCAACGCCGCGGCCGCAAACGCTATCGGCAGTATGATCCAGAGCATCATCGTTTAAGCTCCCCGGAGGCGGGCGCGGCAAACATGCCAAGGTCCACCTGCACGCCGCGCTGCCGCAGGCGCTGCACGAATTGCGGCACTATGCCCGTGGCCTGGAACGCGCCCTGCACCCGCCCGTGCTCGTCGAAGCCGGTCTGCTGGAACACGAAAATATCCTGCAGGGCGATTTGCTGCTCATTGTCCGCCGGCACCAATTCGGTGATATTGACGATCTTGCGCGCGCCGTCCACCAGGCGCGACTGCTGGCAGATGATGTTGACGGCCGAGGCGATCTGCTGGCGGATGGCGCGCACCGGCAGTTCCATGCCCGCCATCAGCACGAGGGTTTCCAGGCGGCCGATGACATCGTGCGGCGAATTGGCATGCACGGTGGTCAGGGAGCCGTCATGGCCGGTGTTCATGGCCTGCAGCATGTCGAGCGCTTCGCCGCCGCGGCACTCGCCGACGACGATACGGTCGGGGCGCATGCGCAGGGCAGTACGCACCAGGGAGCGGATGGTCAGTTCGCCTTTGCCTTCGATGTTGGGCGGACGCGTTTCCAGGCGCACGACATGCTCCTGCTCGAGCTTCAGTTCCGCGGAATCCTCGATCGTGACGATGCGCTCGTCGCTGGGGATAAAGGCCGAGACGAGGTTCAGCAGCGTCGTCTTGCCCGAACCCGTGCCGCCGGAGATGATGATGTTCTGGCGCGAAGCCACGGCGAGTTTCAGGAATTCCACCATCACCGGCGAGACCGAGCCGAACTGGATGAGGTCGGCCGGGGTGAAGGCGCGCTTGGAAAACTTGCGGATGTCCAGCGACGGGCCGTCAATGGCGATCGGCGGAATGACGGCATTAACGCGCGACCCGTCCGGCAGGCGGGCATCCACCAGCGGCGAGCTTTCGTCAATGCGCCGGCCCAGCGGGCCGACGATGCGTTCGATGATGCCCAGCAACTGGGACTTGCCGGTGAACTGCTTTTCGGCCTGGACCAGTTTGCCGTTGCGCTCGATGTAGATTTTATTGTCGCCGAAGCACATGATCTCCGTGACGCTGTTGTCGTTCAGCAGGTCGTCCAGCGGGCCGTAACCGAGCACATCCTGGATGATCTGGCGGCGCAACTCGTCCGCGCCGATGCCCAGCGGCTTGATTTCCGGCGCCAGGTCGTCAATGATGCGGCCAATCTGGACCTGGGCGCGCTGGCGCAGTTCGGCGGCGGCGTCGCCGGTGGCGGATTCGATTTTCTTCAAATCCATCTGCTCGAGCAGCAGCTCGTGCACCCGCCGCTTCAAGTGGCCCAGGGCGTCCGCCGCCGCCGCATCCGCCGCCGCCGGCGCGGCCTCGGCGGCGGCGGACACGGATTCATCGCGGAAAATCATGGACCACTGGCCGACGGTCAGGGTATCGCCGCTGCGCAGAATCTGTTCCTTGTCGCCCACGGGGATATTATTGATGGAGAGCTTGCGCCCGGCCTGCGGCTGGACGTACATCCAGCCGCGCACGTTGACGATCCGGCAGTGCACGCCGGCGATCCCCTTGCGGGACGGCAGCCGGATTTCGCAGGAAGCTGCAGCGCCGACGGCGGCAAATTCGTTGTTCGCCAGGAACGAGAGGTCCGATCGCGTGCCATCGTTATGTAAAAGATAAGGCATAATTCATTCACCTTCCCCGGCGGCGGTTGTCACGGCTGGGCCGCCTCCCCGGCGGGCGCGACCGCCGGCGGCGGAGCGCCCACGAAATGCCCGTCCCGCAATTTCTGCTGGATATTGGTGGAAACCGCGTCCAGCACGCGCCCCGGCTCGTCGTAATCCAGCACGCGCGGGGTGACGATTGCCACCAGGTCCTGGTCCTCGTCCGTGCGTTTGCGGTTGCTGAAAAACCAGCGGATGATGGGAATATCGCCCAGGATCGGGGTGCGGGAACTGCCGAAGTTGCGCAGATTCTGGAGGAAGCCGGAAACGATGATGCTTTGCCCCAACTGGCAGATGACGGTGTTTTCCACCTGGAACTTGTCCAGGTTGAGCTCTTCGCTCCCGGACTTGCTGGTGGGCACGGTGACTTCGATCGTGAGGTTGTTCAAAATCTTTTCATCCGAAATCATTTCCGGCTGCACGGCCAGTTGGAAGCCGTATTCCACGTTTTTCAAGTCCGCCGCCTGCACGCCGGAGACTTCGTAATAATATTCGCCGCCGGAATGGAATTTGCCCACTTCGCCGTTCTTGGTGCCCAGGCGCGGCCGGGCGAGGATGGAGGCTTCGCCGTCGTTAACCAGCAGGTTGAGCTTGGGCATCAGGTCCACCGACCAGGTCAGGCCCACCGAGGAAGAATGGGTATCGGTGTCGTCCGAGTTCTGCTTGCCGCCTTCCGAGGCGGTCAAATCGCCGACAGGCAGGAGCGGGCGGGTCCAGTCCATGTTCCAGTTGCCGCCGGTCTTGCGCTCACTTTTGTCGTCAATGGAGCCTTCGCCGCCGAGCGACATTTTCAGCACCTCGCTGCCGTCCAGCAGGTTCATGCCGATATTCATGCCGCCGGACTTGGTCACCTTGGCGAAGATCACCTCGGTTTCGATCATGATGTCGCGCACCTGGATCATGTCCACCACGTTGGCCACCTGCGCCCGGGCAAGGGTCACCACGTTGGAACGCGCCATCTGCCCGTAAACATGGCCGGAAAGATAGGCGGTCTGGCCGACGACATTCACCTTGATGGTGTCAATGCCGGAAATGCGCCGGATGAAGTCCGCCACCACATCATTCGACGGGCCGCGGTCGAAAACGGTGAGATTGAGCAACTGTTCGCCGTAGGCCTGGGCCAGCCGGGCAACCCGGTCCATGTCTTCCATGGTAATCAGCTTGCCGTCCACCACCACCTTGTTGCCCACGGCAACCACGCGGGCATTGGGCACATCGCGCAACAATTCGCCCACGTCCTTGGCGAATCCGCTCAGGGGCGGCAGCACGGTCACCACGGTGGTGTTGGTGCTGCCGCCGATTTCCGTCCATTGCAGGCGGACGGCGCCGGGCGCGACGCCGATCACCTGCAGGTCGGTCTGGTTCATGGGACGGACGGCGACAATGCCGGGGCGGTCCACCGCCACCGCGGCGGTGTCGGCCACCACCAGGGTTGTCCGCTCGCCGGCGGCCAGGGTAAGCGTCTCGGCCGGCCCGGGCAGGAAGTCCTCGGCGGCGGCGGGCCGCACGGCCAATCCGCCCAGCAGAAGCGCGAGCAAACAGCAAGGCCAACCGGCAGTGATATTTATTTTCATGGCATCATTCCTCAACCCAGCGCGAGTTTGCGCCCGCTATCCGATTTACATGTGCAATTTCCAAGATGCATCAGGAGCTACCGCCCCAGGAAATCCGGCAAATCTTCGCAGGAAACCGGCGCCAGACCGGCCACCTTGCCGCTTTCGCCGGCCTTGCGCAGGAGCAGGTTGATCTGGCCCTGGGTCAGGCAGAGCGTCAGCATCTGCGCATCCTTGCGCGTCAGCATCAGCGTCACGTTGTTGTACAGGCTTTGTTCGCCGGCGGCGCGGGCGGGGGGCGGCATGCCGATCCGCTGGGGCCCCGTGGCCAGCACCAGCACATCCTGCAGCAGCATGGCGGTCATCTTTTTCTTGTCATCACCGGACGGCGCGCCGGCGGGAACCTTGGGCGGCGCCGTCAGGGTCGCTTTCAGCGCC
>JAXGSX010000056.1:0-14933 GCA_040775225.1 Kiritimatiellia bacterium
CGACTTGGATCGTGCCGGTCGGCGAATTATGGAGCGGGATGCGCCGGAGGGTGCTCCTGCCGGAGGAGCAGCTTTGCCAGTCGTACCTGGCGGTGATTCACGGCGCCAAGGCCTTGTTTTACTTCGCGTATCCTTACAAGCACGCATTATCCATGGGGGCCATGCGGCAGTTGGGCGACGAGTTCAAGGAAATCGGTCCAATTGCCGTTACCCTGGATATCCCGCAGACCGTGGATTATGCGCCGGGCCGTTATGATCCGGACACGGATCAATACCCGGATGTGCAGGTAGCGCTGCGGCGGCGGCCGCCGGCGGGCGGACTGGTCTTGCTGGCGGCCAACACCCGGCCGTATCCGGTAAAGACGACCTTTACCATTACGGGATTGGCGGGGGATGTTACCCGGCTGTTTGGCGCGGAACGTTACCCGGTGAACGGCGGCGCCTTCACGGAAGCGCTGGCGCCCTTTGCCACCCGCGCATATCTCCTGGACGCCCGTGAACTGCCGGAACCGGCGGCGGTACGGGTGGAAATGCAGGCCGATCCGGGCCAGGCCGCTTCGCGTTTTGCCGCGCTGGCGGAACCGGATTCCGGGCGCCTGGGCAAGCGCAACCTGGCGCGCAACCCGTCGTTCGAGGAAGCCACGCTGCCCGATTGGCCGGATTATTATATGGCGCTGTATGACCAGTTCGGCCGGACCGACACCGGCCAATTGGGCGCCGGAACCGGGATGTTTGCGGTGGATACCAATAACGCCTGGCACGGCTCGGCGAGTTTCCGGGTGCAGGCGCAGCAGGGGGCATGGCAGCGCTGGCTGAGCTGGTGGAGCGGCTTCGGCTTTACCCTGGTGCCCCGGGTTGAAAAGCCGACGCCCTACGTGTTTTCCGTTTACATGAAAGCCGAACGCAACGGCGTGGTCGCGCGGCTGTGCGGGTTTGACGATGTCACCCAGCTTGACGCGCCGGAAGCGAAGGATTTTCCCGAGTTCCAACTGACCGGGGAATGGCGGCGCTACTCGCATGCGGGAATGCTTACGCCCATGATCAGCCCCTACCACGTTTTTGGCGTGCGTGTGCTGGGGGAGGGGGCGGTCTGGGTGGACGCCATCCAGGTCGAGCCGGGGGTGGAGCCGACGGATTTTGAGCCATGACCTTGAAGGAAACCGCGGAATCCGTGGGCGGCCATGAACCAACTGCATATTGAAAACGATGAAATTTATTTGGATTTTGACTGTCATTTGATGCGGGGATTGATTTCCGTCAAAGGCAGCCGTGAACGATACAGCATGGATCTTGCCGCCAATGCGTGGGTGCGGCTAACGGACGCCGGCGCCGCCAGCGTTTTTGCGGATGACAAGCTGCCGCGGATTCCGCTGGGGCGGCCGGCGTTGCAGCGCGCTTATACCGTGGGGCAAGCCATCCATTTTGAATTCTTGATCCAGGGGCTGCTGGTGGCCGCGTTGATCCGCCTGCAATCCGGCGGCTTCATGGAATGCCGCCTGCATCCGGCCGGAGACCGGCGGCGTGTATTGCTGGACGGGGTTTTCCCGGGGATGCTGCGCCGGCCGGATGCATTTGCATATACCGTGGCGTTTGCGCGCGGGCAGGGCGTTCTGTTTTACCCCGGTGAAACGGCATATGCGTACAGCACGCCGGCCGTCGGCCAGGGCATGACCATGCGCTGGTTCGGCGGGATCGGGCGGGCCAGCGCTTACATTTGCATTGCCGATCAACCGGAAGACTCGGTGTTTGAATTGCACTACAAGCCGCGCCGTGAATTTGAAGCCGGCATCCGGTGGATTGCCAGCCGGGGCGCTTTGCGCTATCCCCGGCGCTTGCTGTACGGCTTTTTCATCGAGCCGTCATACGTGCTGATGGCGCGGCGTTTCAGGAAATATGCGGCCCGGAAGGGCCTGCTTGTCACCCTGCGCGAGAAATCAGACGCCTGCCAGTCATTGGACCGGTTGCATGGCGGGGTGCTTTTAATGCTGGGCTATTTTGACGATCCCCGCGCCGATTACCTGGGGGTTTTGCGGAAAATCAGGAGTATGGGCATATCCCGCGCCTTGGTTTATCCTGCGCGCATGGATGGCTTGTTCACCGCGCGGGGGTTGGAACCATTCATCAACCTGCCGGCCCGGGACTTGCGCGGCTTGCACAATCTCGGCTACCTGGCCGGCGCGTTTTTCTGTCCATGCGACATCCATGCCGCGCATCCCGATCTGGAAAAACTTGCCGCGCGTTGTGACCCGGACCCGGGCAATCCGCGCGCGGAAAGTTGGCGCTTGGGACGGAATGTATATTACCGCGCGCATTTCGGCAAGGTGCGGGACCTCCTGGGCAGCCGCTTTAATTTCAACGGCCTCGATGCGGTCCATTTTGACGTGTTGGCCAATGCCGCCGGCCGGCACGAGGATTATTCGCCGGACTGGCCCCTGTCCCGGCGGGAGCATGCGGCCGCCGCGGTGGAGTTGGCGCGATATTACCGCGATCGCGGCAAAATTGTTTCCAGCGAGGGCAAAACCGACCGCCTGGCGGCCGTTTTGCATTGGGGCACATTCCGTCTGCGGGTGGCGCCGCAGTACCGGCGCAACGATTCCGGGCCGGATTGCCTGCGCCCGGCGCCATTGTGGCACCTGGTTTTTCACGATGTCATGTTTCATTCTTCGTGGGAACATGCAACCTATAATGACGGGTGCGGGAATGGCGCCGGCAATCCGGCAGTCGGCCGGCTGCACGACCTGCTCTACGGCGATATGCCTTCGGTATTTCCCGTCGGACGCTTATACCGTTTTACCGGCGGCGGATTCCGCTATTACTCCATCCGCCCGGATTCGTCATCCGTGCAGCGGGCCCTGGAACTGGCGCGGCAGGCCGCGGAACACCACCGCGAAGTCGGCATGTTGCAAATGACTTCGCACCGGTTTGTGGACGGCCATCCCCTTTTCCAGGAAAGCGTCTTTGAGAATGGACGCCGCGTGCTGGCGAATTTTTCATCCGAAACCATGCGTGTTGACCGGCAAACGGTGCCGGGAAAATCGGCGGCGCTGTTATGACCTGAATTTTGCACAATTATGATGATGGCATGAATAAAATTGCACGGCCCTGGAAATTCCCCGCCCCGCCGCCGGCTCGCCGGCGGTTTATCGGCGAATTGCGCTCGCCGCCGCATGGGCGCATACGGTGGGAACGGCAGGTCGCCCGGGCCGGCGAGATTTCTCTGGCCGGGGGATTGAGTTTGGATATCCGGCTGGATGACCCCGCGGGACTGCTGGACAGCGCCTGCCGCGATTTTTGCGGTTTCCTGGAGGCTGCCGGCATATCCGCCCGCGGCAGTTATCCGGTGCGCATCCTGCCGGATCAGCGTTTGCCGCCGGAAAGCTTCCGCATCACTGCGGCGCGCGCGGGATGCGCCGTGGCTTGTGCCGGCATCGAGGCGGCGCGGCGGGCCCTGACCAGACTGGAATACATGATCCGGATGACCGGCGGCCCTTTGCTGCCGGCCGGCAGCGTGCTGCTGAGGCCGCAGGTCCGTGATCGCATTCGTTGGGCGTGTTTCGGACAGCATGCCGGCGCTTACCCGGAAGGATACCTGGTCCGCCTGGCGCGCGATGGCGCCAACGGGTTGGTTTTGCCGGCTTCGTTCCGGGATTTGTGCCGGACCGCAGCCGTGCCGGAATGGGGCCGGGATGCGGGTGAGCGCCTCGCCCGGCTGGGCCGCCTGGTCCGGCGCTGCCGGAATTACGGTATCCGGCTGTTTCTCTACGTCAACGAGCCGCGCGCCTTCGATGCGGACGATCCGGTGTTGGCGGCGCACCCGGAACTGGCCGGCAAGCGGGTTGGCCGGACGGTTTGCTTCTGCACCGGCGGCGCCGTGGGGCGCGCCTATCTGCGGGAAGCCGTGCGCTTTCTCTTTGAAAATATTCCCGATCTGGGCGGCCTGATTGACATCACGGTGGGCGAACGGCCGACGCATTGCCATTCCGGAGGGTTGGAATTCAACAATTGCCCGCGTTGCGCCGGGCGGCCGCCCGCCTTGGTGCTGGCGGAAATGCTGGAGATCATGGAACAATCCATGCGCGCGGTTGCGCCGCAGGCGTTGATGATTTCCTGGCCTTACACGCAGTATGCGCTCTGGGGGATTGACCGCGCCGCCGCCTCGGCCGGCCGCATGCCGCCGGGAACGGCGGTCATGTATAATTTCGAGTCCGCCGGCCGTACGCGGCAACTCGGCCAATGGCGGTATGCCGATGATTACTGGCTGTCCTATGTCGGCCCGTCGGATTTTTTCAAACGCTGCGCCGCCAATGCCGTACGGCATGGCAACCGGATGTTCGCCAAGTTGACCGTCGCGGCCTCGCACGAGGTCGGCACGGCCGTCTGCGTGCCGGCGCCGGGGATACTCTATGACAAGTACCGCGCCATGCATAAACTGCATGTCAGCGGCGCGTTGGAAACATGGGATTTCGGCAGCTACCCGTCGCTAATGACCCAGGCGGCGGGATTGCTTTCCTTTCAGCCCTTGCCGCCGTCGAAATCGGCGTTTCTGGCGATGCTGGCGCGCTTGCGCTGGGGAACGCGCCGGGCCCCGGCGATTATCCGCGCCTGGCGCCATTTTGAAAGCGGATACCGGAATGTGCCGTTGAATATCCTGTTCAGCTATTATGGCCCGCTGCACAACAGTCCGGTCTGGCCGCTCTACCTGCGGCCGCGCGATACGGCGCTCACACCCAAATGGATGTTTGGCTGGCCGGCGGTTGACGGCGACCGCATCGGCGAATGCATCGCTTATGCTCACACGCTGGACGAGACGATTACCCTCTGCCGGCGCCTGGTTTTGCATTGGCGGAAAGGGGTGGCCATTTTGCGCGGGTTGGTAGCCGATGGTTGCGCCAACGCCGGGCAGGCTGGTGAAATCCGCGCGGCGCGAGCGCTGGGAATCCAATTCGAAAGCGCGCTGAACGTGCTCCGCTTTTATCGCTTGCGCGAACAATTATGGCGGGCGCCGGCCGGCCGGCAATCGGCGCTGCTTGGGGCAATGCGCTCGCTGGCACGGCGCGAAATATTGCTCGACCGGGAATTGCTGCCGCTGGCGGAAGCCGATGCGCACCTGGGATTCCGCCAGGATGCCGGCGGCCATCTGTATTTCCCCGCGGCCATCCGCTGGCGGATGAATTGGCTGCGCCGGCAGCTGGCGGGAGAGTTCCGCCAAGTTGCCGCGCTGATCCGCGCGGGCAAGCCGCTGTTCCCGGAATATACCGGCGCCCGGCCGGCCGGCCGGCATTACGCCTGCCGGCGCGCCGCCCATGCCGCCGGCGCCGGCCGCGCGGTTGACGGATGGAAAAACACCCCGGCGGAATCCTGCGGGTATGCCGGGTTCCGGTATGCTTGCGCCGCGGAAATGAAGAAAGAACCGGCGCCGGCAGGGTATGGCGCGGCCTGGCAGGCATATCGGCATGGGCAGGCGCTTGAAATTAAGGTGTCTTGCGGTTTGCCGGCCGGAACAAATCCGCCGGCCTCCGGCGAAGATTGCGCCAAGTTGGAACCGTTGTTGAACGACCTGGTGCTGGTTTATATCGAACCCCGGCGTCTCTGGCCGCCCTTGCAGTTCATGGTGAATGCGCGCGGCGCCAGGTATTTTATCAAGCCGGGAGTTTTACAGGGGCTGGTTTATCGCTGGCAGGCGCAGGCGCGGCGCGCGGAGAATGCCTGGACGGCGGTTTTAAGCATTCCCTTGCGAGAATTGGGGATGGCTCGCGGGCACGAATGGCCGCTGCGCGTCAATATCGGGCGCCAGATGCCGGATCCCGCCGGCCGCGGCGGCTTCCATTATTTTTTGTGGCATGCGCCGCATCCATGGCCGCCGCGGCTGGTGTGGAATACTTTCAATCCCGCCGACCTGGGATGGATGATTTGGAAATAACTGTAAAATTAAATTCCGATAAAGGGCTCAGGTTTTGAATGAAAATAGAATGTCAACCTGTAAACGGTTTCCCAAAGGATTTTATCTGGGGTGCCGCCACATCCGCCTACCAGGTGGAAGGGGCCGCCCGGGAAGACGGCAAGGGGCTTTCCATCTGGGATACCCTGTGTGAAAAGCCCGGCGCCATCCGCGATGGCGCCACCGGCGATGTCGCCTGCGACCATTACCACCGCTACGCGGAAGATGTGGCCCTGATGCGCCAGGCCGGCCTGCGCGCTTACCGGTTTTCGATCGCCTGGCCGCGCGTCTTGCCGGATGGAACCGGGTCGGTGAATCTTAAAGGGCTGGATTTTTATGACCGCCTGGTGGATGCCCTGCTGGCCGCCGGCGTTGAGCCGTGGGCGACGCTTTACCATTGGGATTTGCCGTTGGATATCTTTTACCGGGGCGGCTGGCTTAACCGCGAGATTGTGGATTGGTTCGGCGAATATGCGCGCATCGTGGCGGAACGTCTTTCCGACCGCGTCACCCATTGGATTACGTTGAACGAAATCCAGGGCTTTATCGGCTTCGGCCACGCCTCTGGCGGCAAAATCCTGCAGGCGCCGGCGTTGGACCTCCCTCTGGGCGATGTCCTGCGGGCGGGACACCATGCCCTGATGGCGCATGGCCGGGCCGTGCAGGCGCTACGCGATGCCTGCGTCAAGCATCCAAGCATCGGCGATGCGCCGGTGGGCATGGTCTATATGCCGCAGAACACAGCCGCCGATCAGATTGAAGCCGCGCGGCGCCGGATGTTCGCCGCGCCACCCAGCCGGGATGAATTCTTTGCCGGCGGCCGCACCAATGCCTGGTGGATGGACCCGGTGCATCTCGGCCGGTACCCGGAGGACGGCTTGCGCCTGGTGGGCGACCTGCTGCCGGCGGGGTGGGAGCGCGACCTGGAAATGATCGCCCAGCCCCTGGATTTCTGCGGCGTCAATATTTATTCCGGGACGGCCATCGGCGCCGGCGCGGAAAAGGTCAACCCCCCGCCCGGCAGCGCGCTGGTGCATTGCACGCCGGAATGTCTGTATTGGGGCCCAAAATTCCTGTACGAGCGCTACCGCCGGCCGATCGTCATCACGGAAAACGGACTGCCGAATACCGACTGGCCGGCCCTGGACGGCGGGGTGCACGATCCCCAGCGGATTGATTTCCTGGCCCGCTACCTCCGCGAATTGCGGCGCGCGGCCCGGGAAATCCCCGTGCAGGGTTATTTTCTCTGGTCATGGATGGATAATTTCGAATGGACCGGCGGGTATGGTCCGCGGTACGGGATCGTTTATGTGGATTATTCATCGCAGCGCCGCGTTTTCAAGGATTCGGCGCTCTGGTATCGGGATGTCATCGCCGCCAATGGCGCGAACCTGTAGAATACTGCTTTTAGAAGCTGATTTTTGCACGCTGCTATTTAATTACCTGGGAGGCCGAACAAACAATGCGCGGCAAGCATGACATGAAATCCATTTTTACGGGTTTGCGGGCGCAGTTGCCGGAAATCCGTTCCATGGCGATGATGCCCTACGATGCGCATTGGCGCGAGGAATGGCATCGGCCATGGTGCTGCGAGATGCACTATGTGATCCAGGGCAACCTGGCGATGGAATTCCGCCATGGCGTTAAAGTCTCCGCCGGCACCAGCGAATTGCTGTTGATTCCTCCCGGGGTATGGCACCGGGATGTTTATGACCTTGCCCAGCCGCCCCGGGTGTTCATGCTGTTTTTTTCCTGGAAAATGGAAAAGGAGTTCTGGCGGCAATTTCCGCGCGAACAGCGGAATACCTTGCGGATTCCCGCCAACCGCGAGATTTCATCCATGTTCAGCCGGGTGCAGACGACTTTGAAATCCGGGGCGCCGTTGGATGAACTGGTGACGCGCGTTTATATCCAGGCGGTGCTCCTGCTGGCCTTGCGCCTGTTGAAGCCGGAGGGGGAACCAGATTCCCCGTCGGTTGCCGCCGCGCGCCGCCGGCGCGCGCTGATCCTGAAGGCCAAGCAATACGTCGAAACGCATTACCGGGAATACATTTCCCTGGACGGCATCGCCGCCGCCTTGTCCGTCAGCCCTTACCACCTTTCGCATGTTTTCAGCCGGGAAAGCGGTATTTCGCTTTTCGAATACCTGGCGGAACTACGCATGCGGCAGGCGCGTCTGTTGCTGCAGCGCGGCGAATTGCCCGTCAAGGAAATCGCCGGACTGGTCGGGTTCCGCAATCTTCAGTATTTCTCGCACGCTTTTCACCGGCATTACGGGGTGCCGCCCCGCGCCCTCGCCGGCAAGCCGTTTGTTCACAAAAAACCCGACAATCGCCGCCGCAGATATTCGTGAATGAGCAATAAAACGCAAGTAATAGCAAGGGAATTTGGTTGCGGTCAATTTTCAATGGGAGCATATTAATATCATGCTGAAATTAATCAAAATAATGGTTTTCTCCGCTGCGTGCCTGTCCGCGGTCTGGGTCTATGGCGCGCCTACACTGCCGGCGATTGAAATACCGATCGCGCCGGCAGCGCCGGACATAGACGGCAACCTTGATGAACCTGCGTGGGAAACGGCGCTGCCGGTCACTAATTATGTTATGATCAGCGTGGAAGGTTGGCCGCCCGCCACCAATGTTGCCGCCAGATTGATGCGGGACGCCGCCTGGTTGTACGTCGGGTTTGACATCCGCCATCCCGATCCCCAGTCCATTCAGCCCAAGGCGGAATTGCGTGACGAGAAGGTGCAGGCCGAGAATTGCGTCAAGGTGGGGTTCGATCCGGGCACGGATGGGAAATTGTGGTATCACATCCGGCTGAGCGCGGGCAACGTGATTGCTGATCAGCGCAATACTGACAAAGGCGCCGAATCGGGGTGGAATCTGCCTTTGCGCTCGGGCACGCGCATTACAGATACCGGCTGGCAGGCGGAGCTGGCCTTGCCGTTTTCCATGATGCTGGGGGTGGGGGATCCGGCGCAGGCGCGCATCAACCTCGTAGCGCATGTGTTTACCCCAGTGCTGGACCAGCAGCATGTGGTCGTGGGCGAAGAATGCGCGGTGGCCGCCTGGGCCCCGACCGCGCGCGCCTGGTGGCATGAGCCGGATAAGTTTATCCCGGTCAAGGGGCTGGATCAGACGGAGTTCAAGGCGGCATTTCTGCCGATGCTGGAAAATGTTACCGTTGGTGGTTATGCTTACACCAATGGCGGCTATCAATATCCGGTGTCCGGCAAAATCCGCAATTACAGCAGTCAAACCGGCTTGGTTCATGTGCAAATCAATGATATGCCGGCGGCAGGTACGGGCGGAGAGGTGTCCGCGGCAGTGCCGGTACCGGCGGGGCAGGATGTTGACTGGTCTGTGCCCGTGCCGGTCCGGGAGATCGTCCGGCGCGATGTGCGCATCGGCATGAAATCCCATGGCGGCCGGGCGCTGGACGCGCGGATGATCGCCAATCCGGCCGGGCTGAACTTGTTTGCCGCGGCGTTGGACCGCAATTATTACACTGATGAGCCGGAAGCCCGGGCGCATTGCCGGATCGGGCTCCCGGCGCACGATCTGCAAAACATGCGGCTCTCGGCGCGCACGGCGGACGGCGTGCAACTGGGTGAAATCGCCGGGATCGCGCCGGAACTATACTGGGCATTCCCCATTGATAAACTGCCGCCCGGTCGGCATGAAATCCGCCTGGAACTTCTGCGAGGAGATGGGGTGCTGGTGGCAGATGAAGCGGCGCCGCTTTTGAAACGCCCGGCGCAGCCGGGGCTGGAATGGAAAATAGACCGGTTCAACCGGATTTTCCTGAATAACGGCCGGCCGTATTTCCCGTTTGGCGTGGTGGATTCCGCCGGCAGCGCTTTTCATATGCGAACCATCGCGGAAATCGGTTTTAACACCGTGCTCCAGTGGTCGCGGAGCGATATTGATGATTACATGCAAATGGCACAGTCCAACGGGCTGGCTGTCATTCTGGCCGATCATGCCTTTACGGGGTTCGACGATCGCACCCGGTTGCGCGATCCGAAAAAAATCCTGTCTTCGGCTCACTTGGAATTGCTGAACAAGCGGCTGGGCGGCACGGACGGCAGCTTCATCCGGATGAAAGGCGTCTTGATCGGATCGCCCTTTGCCCAGTTACCGCTGGCATCCAAGGCGGCGTTGTACATGGAATATTTCGAAAACAACATTCCGGCCATCACCGCCGCCGTCCGCCATGGTCGGGAATATGCCAACCTGATGGGCTGGTTCATCATGGATGAGCCGGTGCTGGAAACCGGCGCCATGCCGGTGGGACAGGCTTTTTACAAGTTATTGCACGAACTGGACGGATATCATCCCGTGTTTGTGAATTATTCCAGCAGCATCCCCGGGACTCCGGATGCCGTCAATTGGAGCGATGCGCTTGGCACCGATCCTTACTGGGTGCCGGGATTCGGGAGCGAGGGCGCCGGCCGGAATTCCATCAATTTCATGGCCGCGGTGGTGGCCATGACCAAAAAACGCGCGGATGAAGTGCGCAGCGTCACCTGGACGATTCCCATGTTGGAGTATTGGAGCGGCTGTACCAAGCGCGCCCTGACCGGCATGGAGCAGAAAGTCCAGACTTACCTGGCGCTGATCCACGGCACGAAAGGGATATTTTATTTCCGCTATCCTTTCCAATCCAGGGAAATGCTCGAGACGATGCGGGAACTGGCCGCGCAGATGCGGGAGTTGGGGCCAGTCTGCCTGCAATCGGAAGTCCGGCAGGAAATATCATACACGCCCGGATCGCTGTCGCCGCTGCAGGGCAAGTTTAGCGATATCCAGGCGCGCCTGATGCGGCATCCGGCGGGCGGATACGTTTTGCTGGCGGCCAACACCGCTTATCATCCGGTGGATGTGTCAATCACTATCGCGGGATTAAGCCGCCAGGCGGAACCCATCGCATCCATGTTCGGCGGCGAAACATATCCCGTCAAAGACGATGCGTTTGCCGACAAGTTCCCGCCAATGTCCACGCGTGCGTACCGGATTCCACCCGGTGCCCTGGCCGAGCCGGTGAAAATTGAAATCGCCATGCAGCCGCATCCGGAATTGGCGCCGCGGGAGACGGCGTATCCGCGGGAAGGGCGCAAGGGGATGCGGAACCGGCTGCCCAATCCGAGTTACGAGGAGGCCGCCATTGCCGGCTGGCCGGATTACCATAAAAAAGTCTGGGGCCAGCGCGATTCGCTGGACAGCCTGATCGGCGGCTCGGAGCGGAATTGGGGCTTGAGCGAAGAGCAGCCCTTCCATGGCAAGCAATCCCTGCTGCTGGAGACCACCAACGCGGCGGACAAAGTGATTGCCTATACCGATATCCGGCTGGAAAACGACCGCGACCGCGATTATGTGTTTTCGGCGTACCTGCGCGCCGACCGCGATGGCGTAACGGTTGACTTGCTTTCCGGCGCCGGCCCAGGCCGGCTTGAAAAAAGACTGGTTGTCAATCGCGAATGGCAACGCTACCATATTGTGGTGCGGATGCCGGCGGGCGGATTTTATGTGCCGGCCATGGTGATCTTGCGCGGCAATGACGCGCCGGCCCGGCTGTGGGTGGATGCGTTGCAGTTTGAAGCCGGCGGGGCGCCGACGGAATTCGAGCCATGAAGGCGCGGGTTGGTTAAGCAGCGCCGCCGAAGATGGCGTCGCGAACATGTAAAAAGGAGGGAAGGATGAAAATGTTCAAGCGTACGATTCTAACGCTGCTGGCGGCGGGAGCGGCATTCCTGCCGGCGCGCGCGCCGGCCATGACTAATTATTACGTCGCCACCAACGGTCCGCATATCCCGCCATACGATGATTGGAGCAAGGCGGCCACGAACATACAGGATGTTGTCGCCCTGGCGCGTAATGACGATAGGATCAATATTTCCAACGGCACGTTTGTGGTTACCAGCGAACTCACCGTCGCCTATGCCATGACGATTCGCGGGGAATACGGGCCGGAGCAGACTGTTTTGACCGGGGCTTATCCTGATTACACCAACCGCTGTTTTGATCTGAACCACGGCGGCGCGTGGTTGGACGGGCTGACCATATCAAATTTTTACAACGCCGGCCATGGCGGCGCCCTGCAACTGCGCAATGGCAATATGACTAATTGCCATGTCACGCATAATCAAACCCTGGGGACCGGTCGTTGGGGCGGCGGCATTCATTCCACCACCGCCTGGACCGGATTGGTGACGCATTGCCGGATCAGCTATAATGTCAACACCAACCAGTTTGGCGGGGGGATGGCAATGGAAGGGTCGTCCGGCACCGGCGGCGGCATGCTGCGGGAGTCGGAAATTTACGGTAATAACGGGTGGAACGTCGGCGGCGTGTTTTTCAACCGCGGGATCATTGATCGCTGCGTGATTCGCGACAATATTTGCAGCGGCCAGAACTCCGGCGGAGGGGTGGCGGGGTCGTCCGGCGCCGGCTCGAACTCAATCGTTCGTAATTCTCTGATCATGCGCAATGATTCATACTACGCCGGCGGGATTTACCTTAACAGCAATTCGTTTTCCGTGGTCAACTGCACCATCGTCAGCAACCATGCCCGGTCAGCGATCGGCGGGCTGCGCACTTCGAGCGATACGCATCCCGTCATGCGGCAGATGTTCGTCAATTGCATCATTTACAGCAACACTGCCGGTGTTGTCGCCTCGGATCTTGGCTTGGGTGTGACGCACCACTCGAACTGGTTCTATAATTGCTGTGTCGGAACTTTTGTGTTGCCGGAGCAACAGGGCAACCTGACAGACCACCCGGCGTTCGTCAATCCCGACCCGGCCGATCCCGATTACCCTCTGCAGCCGGGCTCGCCCTGCATCAATGGCGGCACGAACCACCCGTGGATCGCGGACTTGGATTTGGACGGGCGCCGGCGGATTGACTGGTTTGGGCGTGTCGCGGACATGGGGTGTTTTGAATATACTGCCGCCGGCAGCCTGTTTCAGTTAAGATAAATCAGCGATGACGCAGTGTGCGGGCAGGCACAGGTTTAAGGCTTTTCCGGCAAAGTATTATTAGTGTTCTCATAATTATCTCGACGATTTAAATGGTTTTGGTAGGGCGGTCAGGCCCTGACCGCCTTGGCGCCCAGAGCCTGGGCGCCCTACCGATGTGAGATTGCCAACAATTAATGTCTTTATTATTTTGAGACCATTAATATGCAGCCAGGAAGCATAGCGCGGTGCATGGCAGTGTGGACGATGATAGCCGCGGCGGCATACGCGGCGGATGTCCGCCTGCCGGCTTTGATTGCCGACGGCATGGTGCTGCAATGTGATGCCCCGGTCAGAATCTGGGGCTGGGCGGAGGAAGGCGCGACCGTGACGGTGGCTTTCCGCGGGGTGGAAAAATCCGTTCAAGCAGTTGACGGGCGCTGGGAAATCCTGCTGCCGCCCATGGCGGCCGGCGGGCCGTGGCCAATGGAGGTCCGGAGCCGGAACATCCTGGCGCTTGAAAACGTCTATGTCGGCGAGGTCTGGCTCTGTTCCGGGCAATCGAACATGGTCATGCCGCTGAACCGCAAATACGTGGGCTATCATGTCCGGGGCGGCGCGGATGCCGCCGCCCGGGCGGATGACCCGTTGCTCCGGCTGTTTACCGTGGCGGATGCGCGGACCAATACGCCCCAGGCGGATATGCGCGGCGGATGGCGGGCCTGTACGCCGCAAACCGCGGGTGCATTTTCCGCCGTGGGCTATTTCTTCGGCCGGGAATTGCGCAAGCATCTGAACGTGCCGGTGGGCTTGGTCCTGGCGGCCCGCGGCGGCTCGCCGATGGATGTGTGGATGAGTTGCGATTTGCTGGAACGTAAATATCCCCTCCGGCAGAATGCCATGCGGCAGCGCTGGAAAAAATATGAACAGGCCCTGGCGACCGGCGCGGAGCCGCGTCCGGCGCGGCCGTTTCAACCATCGGAATATTATAACGGCATGATCCACCCACTAATCAAGTACGTCATCCGCGGCGTGATCTGGTACCAGGGCGAATCGAATGTGAGCGCCGGCCGCAATTTTTCCGGGATATTTTCCGACTTGATCGGGCAATGGCGCGCCGATTGGGGGTTAGGTGACTTTCCGTTTCTCTTTGTCCAGTTGGCGCCCTATGGCGCCGTCAGTGAGCAACCCGGGGAAAGCGCCTGGGCCGTGGCGCGCGCTCAGCAGGCATTTGTCGCGGCAACCGTAACCAATACCGCCATGGTCGGCACGGTGGACTTGGGGGATGATCCGCGGAACCCGCACCCGGTGGACAAGGAAACCGTCGGGCGGCGCCTGAGCCTGGCGGCGCGCAGCCTGGTTTATGGCGATAAAGTTGCCTGGCGCGGCCCGGAATTCGCGGGGTTGGCAATATCCGGCAGCACGGCCGTGGTGAAATTCAACCACGCGGACGGCGGGTTGACGACACCGCATGCCGCGCCGGTCGAGGGGTTTGCCGTTGCCGGGCCGGACGGCAAATTTGTCCGGGCGCAGGCCGAGCTAAGCGGTGATACCGCTCATGTTTCCAGTCCGGCGGTGGCGCAACCGGCGGCAGTCCGTTACGGCTGGGCGGATTATCCGCAGGTGAATTTGTTTAACCGGGACGGCTTCCCCGCCGTGCCGTTCCGGACGGACGGGCAGCCGTGAAACTGAGGTGCTTTCCAAAGTCAGCTTTTGAAAGAAAAAATATTCTCACTGTCATCCCATAGATATAATTTATCCCCTGGAAACGACGATATTCTTTAATGAAATTGGAGGTGGCTTGTAATCTATAGTTCCGGTTTTTGGCAATGCATCGTCCCCGCTGGGAACATAAAGCAGGGCAATTTTAGCCACAAAAATGCACAAGATGCACAAAATCAGATCATTTACGACTGCCGCGCCGGCCGGCATCTGCCGGTCTGGCGGATCGGCTGACACCCTGGTACGCGAATCAATTCGGGTATCCGGGTGTCCGCCGATCCATGTCCGCATAGCGGACAGCGCGGCATGCCG